>DASTKY010000211.1:0-6657 GCA_035715495.1 Gaiella sp.
CTCGGCCGGGATCTCGCGCCTGCCGCCCGGGCCGGCGACGACGACCGCACCGCCGAGGGCGACGAGGCACAGCGGCAGCTCGGCCGCCCCGTCGGCGTGCGCGATCGAACCGCCGACCGTCCCGCGGTTCCGCGTCGCGACGTGACCGACGAAGGGCAGCGCGGCGCGCACGAGCGGGTGGACGCGGTCGTCGCCGACGAGCGCGGCCTGCCGCACCGTCGCACCGAGTCTGAGCGCGCCGTTCGCCTCGACGGCGTCGAGCCCCGCGCGGTTCAGGTCGACCAGCAGCGTCGGCCGCACGAGCCGCATCGCGAGCGCGGGGACGAGGCTCTGGCCGCCCGCGAGCGGCTTCGCGTCCTCGCCGCCCTCGGCGAGCGCCGCCAGGGCCTCCTCGAGCGACCCGGCGCGGACGAAGTCGAATGGAGCAGGCTTCACGGCTGGCCGTCCCGGAGGAGCCCCCAGACGCGCGGCGCCGTGAGCGGCAGCTCGACGTCGTCGCGACCCAGCGCGTCCGCGACCGCGTTGGCGATCGCCACGGGCGCCGACATGGTGTTGCCCTCCCCCAGCCCCTTCGCGCCGAGCGCGGTGAACGGGGACGGCGACGAGAGATGGTCGATCCGGAGTGCCGGCACGTCGGGTGCCGTCGGCGTCAGGTAGTCGACGAGCGACGCGGTGCGGAGGTTGCCGTCCTCGTCGTAGACATGCGCCTCGAAGAGCGCGGCGCCGGCGCCGTGCGCGAACCCGCCGAGCACCTGGCCGTCGGCCAGGAGCGGGTTGAGGAGCGTCCCGGCGTCGTGCACCGTCACGTAGTCGGTCACGCGCACGGCCCCCGTCTCGCGCTCGACCTCCACCGCGCAGACGTCGACGATGAAGCCGTGCGCCGCCGAGGAGGCGACGCGGTCCTCGACGTCGGGGGGATCGAGGTTCGGCGCGGCGACGAACGCGACCGCGGTCAGGCCCGGCTCGAGCCCCTCGGGAAGCCCTTCCGGGTTCCAGTGGGCCATGCCGGCGGCCTTCCGGAGCGCGAGGTCGGGATCCCCCGCGTGGTCGCGGATCGCGTCGAGCTTGGCGCGCACCTTCCGGGCCGCCGCCTGCACCGCGCCGACGCCGACGCCGGCGAACCGCGACGAGTAGTTGCCGGACGCGACGGTCCAGGGCGTGGTCGCCGTGTCGAGCTCCGACAGGACGGTCACGTCCTCGGGCGCGCAGCCCAGCTCGTCGGCAACGACCTGCGCGCAAACGGTGCGATGCCCCTGGCCCTGCGGCGTCGTCCCGAGGCGCACCGTGATCCCGCCGAGGGGATCGACCGCCACGGAGGCGCCCTCGACGTTCCCCGACTTCGGGAGCGTCCCGTCCCGCTCGACGGCCGTCTGCGCGAGCGTGACGTAGCCCATGTTCGAGATCGAAGGCTCGACGACGCACGCGAGGCCGATGCCGACGAGCCTGCCCTCGGCACGTGCCGCTCCCGCGCGGGCGCGCAGGTCGTCGTAGCCGGCGAGCTCGAGCGCACGGTCGAGGCAGGCGGCGTAGTCGCCCGAGTCGTACAGCGCGCCCGACGGCGTGCGGTACGGCATCGCGTCGGCCTCGACGAGGTTGCGGCGCGCGAGCTCCGCCGGGTCGAGGCCGAGCCGCCGCGCCGCGATCGCCATGGTGCGCTCGAGCCCGAAGTAGAGCTGCGGGCCGCCGAAGCCGCGGTTGAGGCCCGACGGGACCGTGTTCGTGAGCGCGACGCGGTTGCGGGCCGCGACGTTCTGCACGCGGTACGCCCCGGAGAGCGACCCGTGCATGCGGTAGAGCGTCGCCGGCTCGGGCGCGCGCACGTACGCCCCGACGTCCTCGAGGGCGTCGTAGCGGAGCGCGACCAGCTCGCCCTCCTCGGTGAAGCCCGCCTCGACCTCGGTCACCCGCCCCGTGGCGACCGCGCTCGCCGCGAGGTGCTCGAGCCGATCCTCCGTCCAGCGGACGGGGACGCCGAGCAGGCGCGACGCGAGACCGACGAGGACGACGTACGGCAGGACGGCAGACTTGATCCCGAACGAGCCGCCGGAGTCGGGCGGCGTGAGCAGGCGGAAGCGGTCGCCGCGAAGGCCGAGCGCCGCCGCCGCGACGCCGTGGAGGGTGAACGGCCCCTGGAAGTTCGCCCACGCCGTGAGCCGTCCCGCCGCCTCGTCCCAGTCGCAGACGACGCCGTAGCACTCGACCGGCAGGCAGGTGAAACGCGGCACGCGGAAGGTGGTGCGGACGACGAGGTCGGCCCGCGCGAGCGCGTCGTCCACGTCGCCGTAGTGGAAGGAGCGCTCGTGGATCGGCTCGGCGGCGGTCACGTCGACGACCGCGTCGAGCGGGTCGTACTCGACCGCGACGAGCTCGGCCGCGTCCTCCGCGAGGTAGCGGTCGCGCGCGACGACGACGGCGAGCGGCTCGCCCACGTAGCGCGCCGCGTCGACGGCGGCCGCGTACTGGGGTGCCGGCGAGTCGATCGCCGCCGGGAAGGGCTTCGAGAGGCGGGCGACGTCGGCGCCGGTGAGCACGCCGCGCACACCGGGGAGCTCGAGCGCGGCCGACGGGTCGACGGCGATCCGGGCGTGCGCGAGCTGCGAGCGGACGATCGCCGCGTGCCACGCGTTCGGCACCGGCTGGAGGTCGTCCATGAACCGCCCGCGCCCGCGCAGCAGCGCGTCGTCCTCGAAGCGCTCGACGGCGCGGCCGACCCACGTCCGCCGGTCCGCGGCGACCGCCATCGCTACGACGCGCGGCGGGTCGCGTGCGCGATCTGCTCGGCGTCCGGCCCGCCCTCGTCGAGCGCCCGGAACGCCTCGAGCACCGCACGGGGATCGCGCCGGTGGCGCTTCGCGGCGAGCGTCAGCGGCTCGCGCACCGCTCCGCCGCAGTGCGCGCACGGGAACTGGATCTCGCTCATCAGCCTGGCCGCGCGCCCGTCCGGGAAGAGCCGAAGGAGCTCGAGGATCGTCGTCGAGCCGCGGATCTCCCGGACAACGGGCTCGCCCGCGGCGACCCCGGACGCACGCAGGCCCGGGATCGTCCGGCGCGCGTCGGCGGTCATCTCACGACGCGCCCGCGTGGGCGAAGACGCGCGCGTCGGCCTGCTCCATTCGCACCGCGTTCCGCGGCAGCTGGTAGCGGGCGTACGGAAGGACGACGACCTTCGCGTCGTCCCCGTGCCGTGCGAACGCCTGCGCGAGCGCCTCGTCGATCGAGGTGGTGGCGTCGAGGCCGATGTCCGCGGCCATCCCGAGGTTCTCCTCGAGCGTGACGATCGTCAGGTGCTTGCGGGTCATCACCTCGTAGATCGGCACCCAGATGCAGCCCGCCCACATCTGGATCGCGCGCGCGTGGATGTCGCGCAGCACGCGCTGGTAGTTCTCGGGCGTCGCGGGCATGTACGGCTTCATCAGGTCCATCAGCGCGAGCCCCGGGAAGTCCCCGATGGCGGTCGAGACGCCCGGCGACGGGGAGCAGTAGACGAGCGTCCCGCCGTCCTTGACGACGAGGTCGGCGGACATGCAGCCCCAGCCCGTGTGGAAGAAGAGGTGGTCGGTCGGCGCGAAGACGCCGCAGATCGCGATGTCCGCCTGCCCGTGCTCGGGCACGAACGACTCGTACGCGTAGATCGCGTTGAAGCGGCGGATCGCCTCGCGGTGCGCCTCGGGGTGCGAGCCGAAGACGACGTCGATCACGCGCCCGTGGGTGTCGAGCAGGACGTTCATCGTGCAGTCGAGCCCGCACATGGACGCGACCTCGTCGATGTCGGAGCGCATCGGGCCGACGTACGCGCCGTAGTGGGTCTGCGGCGAGGTGACGAAGGCGCAGTGGTTGGACTCCACGGTCTCGTCGGAGACGACCCCGGGCAGGATCAGCTTGCCCCCGCCCCCGGCGCCCCAGTGGTTCGCCTGGGCCTGCCCGACCGTGATCTTCACGTCGGCGCTCGCCACCTCCTTGAGCAGCCACACGGGCGTCCCGCCTGAGGAGACGCCGACGAAGGTGTAGGCCTCCGCGTTCTGCGGGTCGTTCTGGGAGAACGACCAGCCGCTGCGCTCCATGCGGGCGAGGTTCTCGGGGCCGACCTTCTGCTCGGTGTCCGACTCGGACATCGGGAAGACCTTCCCGTTCGCGCAGCACACGCGGACGTCGGTGATCCCGGCCGCGTCGATCGCGTCGAAGACCGCGGGGAGCAGCTTCGACGAGGGCGTCGGCCGGAACTGGTTGTCGATCACGACCGCGACGCTCGCGCGACCGTCGAGGAGCTCCGCGAAGGTCGGGCCGTCGACCGGCTGCGCCAGCGCCGCGCGCGCCGCCTCCGTCGGGTCGCCCACGGGGCCGGGCTCGTCGGGCTGCACGACCGTGAGGAGATTCGCGGTGGGCACGTCGACCTCGAGCGTGTCCCGGTGCTTCTTCGACTCGTCGTCGGTGGCACCGATCGCGAGCGGATCCATCGACTCGTACGGGACGACGACGCGGGTGGTCTCGCTCATCGGGATCCTCCAGTGCTCGCGGGCCTCAGCGCGAGCCTAGACCATCGTGACACGCCCGCGGGCGCGGCTAGCGTGGAAGCGTGGACGCCGCCCCCGTGCTCGAGCTGATCGCCGCCGCGAGGCCCCCGCGGAACTTCACGTTGGTCGGGATCGGCGGGCGCGGCGGCGCCGGCAAGTCGACCCTCGCCGCACGCCTGCCCGACGCGCAGGTCGTCGGGACCGACGAGTTCTGGGACGGCGAGGAGTTCGACCTCTCGCGGCTCCGGGCCGAGGTGTTCGACCCGCTCCTCGCGGGCCGGAACGCCGAGTTCGCATCCTGGGACTGGCCCGCGCAGCGGCCGGGCGAGCGCCGCGCGGTGCAGCCCTCCGGCCTCGTCGTGGTCGAGGGCGTCTGCGCCCTCCACCGGATGTTCCGCCGTGACTACGACGTGCGCGTCTGGGTCGAGGCGCCGTACGAGGTGCGGCTCGCACGCGGCCTCGCGCGGGACGGGGAGGCCGCACGCCGCACGTGGGTGGAGCGCTGGATGCCGAGCGAGGACCGCTACGTCGAGCGCGACGACCCGATCCCGTCCGCGCACGTCGTGATCGACGGGAGCGGGCCGGCATAGGGGCTGCTGCCCGTCCGTCCGACCGCGGGGCCAGGATCCGGCCGTCGTCCCGATCACGGAGGCTCTCCCATGCGCATCACTCCCACGACGGTCATCGCGCTCCTCGCGCTCTTCTTCGCCCTCGGCGGCTCGGCCGTCGCCGTCACCGAGGCGGTCAGGCCGCAGGCGCGGTGCGCGAACGGCGCGGTGCGCGGGTTCATCGCCGTCAACGGCGATCCGACGAAGGGCATCGCCAACATCGGCGACCAGTACACGAGCGCCAAGCCGGCCGTCGGCGTGAAGTTCAACTGCGCCGGGGCCGCCCCGCAGGCGCGACGCGTGAACACGGGCGTCTACGAGGTGCGGTTCCCGGGGAACGCGTCGCAGGTGGCCGCCGCCAGCGCGGGCGCCGCCGAGACGACCGTCGCCGCCGTCGGCGGGGGCGTCTTCCGCGTCAGCCTCTGGGTGCCGGGCCGCCAGGACGCGGTCGACACCCCGTTCCAGGTGATCGCCTTCTAGCCCGGGTCGGCCGCAGGAGCCGGGAGCGCCTGCGCGAGCAGGAGCCTCCCGAGCTCCCGCGCCCGGCGCGCCGCCAGCCGGTCTCCTTCGCCGGCCGAGACGATCGAGCCCTTCATCAGGATGTGCCACTGGCGCGCGAACCCGTCGGGATCGGAGATCCCCGCCTCGACCGCGAGCCCGGCGACGAAGGTGCGGATCGTCGCCAGGTGCTCGACGCTCGCCCGGCGCACCGGGCTCTCGAGGTCGGTCACCTCCAGGAGCACGTTGACGAAGGAGCAGCCCTCGAAGTCGTCGAGCTGGAACCACTCGTCGAAGACGTCGAAGATCGCGAGCAGCCTCCCGTCGGGCGTCGTCGCCCGGCGCTCGGCCTCGGCCTGGAGCCAGTCGCGGGTCCACCGCTCCTCGCGCACGCGGAGGAACTCGAGGATCAGCTCGTCCTTCGACGGGAAGTTGCGGTAGAGCGTCATCTTCGCGACGCCCGACTCGGCGATGATCGTGTCCACGCCCACGGCACGCAGTCCGTTCCGCGAGAAGAGCTCGTAGGCGGCGTCGACGATCCGCCCCCGCGCGGCCGACGTCTTGGCCGTGTCGGGCGCGCCCGTCCCCGTGACGTGCTCGCCGTTCACCGTGGGCAAGATCGTACCGCTCGTCACAAGCGCCGACGAGCGTCGGGCAGCCCATCCGCCCTCGATAAGCTCGGAGGCGTGGGCAGCATCCTGATCTACGGGGACACGGTGCGCTGCCCGGAGCTCCGGATCGAGGTCCCCCACTCCGTCGCGGACCCCTTCCTCTACGTCGAGCGCAACGGCGATCGCTACGCCGTCGTCCGCTCGCTCGAGGCGGCCCGGATGAGCGAGGTCGAGCGGATGACCGTGCTGCCGCTCGAGGACTTCGGCCTCGACGAGCTCGTCGCCGGCGGGAGCGACGGCGAGAGCGCGATGCTCGAGATCGCCGCCCGCGCCTGTGCCCGCCTGGGCGTCGAGTCCGCTTCGATCCCGGCCGGGTTCCCGACCGAGCTCGCCGACCGCCTGCGCGCCGACGGCATCCGGCTCGACGTG
>DASTKY010000212.1:0-3869 GCA_035715495.1 Gaiella sp.
CCTGGGCGGAGCTCCGCGAGCCCGCGAGGGTCGCCCTCGGCGACCTGACGCTCTGCGCGGTGCCGACCTCGCACGGGATCGGTGACCTCGCCCGGGCGCTGGCGCGACGGCGGCTGCCGCCTCGCGTCCACGCGTACTTCCACGACACGGACCTCCTCGACAGCCGGCGGCGCACGCTGATCGTGCTCGGCCTGCGGCTCCTCGGCCGCCGGCGGCCCGTCGCCGACCTCGATGCGATCGGCGCCGTCGTCCGCGCGGGCGCTCCGTCCGTCGCCTGGACGGACGTCGCGCGCGGCGAGCCCGCCGGAACCCCGGCGTAGACTTCACCCGTGCCGAGCGAGGCGCCCACGAAGCCTCCGGTGCCGACGAAGCCTCCAGCGGACGACGCCGGCGACATCCGGCGGTCGCGCGTCTACGTCCTCTCCCGCGGGCCCGTCGTCGGCGTGCTCCGACGGGGGCTCAGCATCGCGGCGCTCGTCGCCGCGGACATCGGCGGCCTCGCGCTCGGCCTCTACGTGGCGCTCGTCCTGCGCGCCCTCGTCTACGGCGACACGATCTACTGGTCGCTCCTCTGGGACACCGGGCCGGAGGAGTGGCTGCCGTTCCTCGCGCCGGTCACGGTGATCGTCTTCCTCCAGGCGGGCCTCTACGCGCCGCGCGAGCGGCGCTCGGGCGCGGGGCGCATCCTCGCGGCGCTCGTCCTCGTCGCCCTCATCGTCCTCGCCTTCGCGCTCGGCACGGACTACGACTTCACCACGACGGGGCTGATCCCGACGGCCGTCGTCACGTGCACCCTCGCGATCGGCGGCCTCCGCGCCGCGTACGACTCGGTCTCGCTCGAGCTGATGCGGCTCGCCGGGGTCCGCCGCCGGCTCCTCCTCGTCGGCGAGGGCGAGACGCTCGCCGACCTCGAGCGCGAGCTGCGCGCCGCCCGGGGCGGGATCGGGATCGACGTGATCGGCACGTTCGCGCCCGCGCCCGGCCGCTCCGGCCTCGGCTCGTGGCTCGAGCGGCTCGGCGAGCTGCTCGAGCGCGAGCGGCCGGACGAGCTCGTGCTGGCCGAGGCCGACTTCGACGAGCAGTCGGTGCTCGACGTCGTGCAGCTCGCCCACCGGACGGGCGTCCGCGTCAAGCTCGCCCCGACGACGACGGAGCTGCTCGTCCACGAGGGCCAGTACGTGCCGGGCGAGGGCGTCCCGCTCTTCGAGCTGCGGCCGCCGCTGCTGAGCGGCGTCGCGTGGGTCACGAAGCGGGCGTTCGACCTCGTCGTCGCGACGGTCGTGATCCTGCTCGGGACGCCGCTCTGGCTCGTGCTCGCGGCGGCGATCAAGGTCGACACGCGAGGCCCGATCCTCTTCGTCGACCGGCGGATCGGCGTCGCCGAGCGCGAGTTCGGCATGCTCAAGTTCCGCACGATGGTCGCCGACGCCGCCGACCGGCAGGCCGACCTCGAGGACGACAACGAGGCCTCGGGCGCGCTCTTCAAGATTCGCGACGACCCCCGCGTGACGCGGGTCGGGCGGATCCTCCGGCGCCTCTCGCTCGACGAGCTGCCGCAGCTCGTGAACGTGCTCAAGGGCGAGATGAGCCTCGTCGGCCCGCGGCCGCTCCCGCTCCGCGACCACGCCATGCTCGAGGACTGGCACCGCGCCCGGTCGCTCGTCCTGCCCGGGATGACGGGCCTCTGGCAGATCTCCGGCCGCTCCGGCCTCGACTTCGACGACCTCGTCCGGCTCGACTTCACGTACATCGAGAACTGGTCGATCTGGTCGGACGTCTCGATCATCGCGCGCACCATCCCCGCGGTCCTCAGCGGCCGCGGGGCGTACTAGCCGTTCGCGGGCCGGGTGAGCGCAGGCACCGTCCCTACACTCCTCCCGTGCGCGCTCCCCGCATCCTCGCCGTCGCCTCGGCGGCCGACCTCGACTTCCGCTACGGCTGCACGCCCGCCTGGTGGCAGCTCTGGAAGGGCCTCTACGAGGCGGGGGCCGACCTCGTCGTGACCCCGTACCGCGGGCGGCCCGTCGAGTCGCCGTGGTGGCGGACGGCGCCCAACCCGACCTACCGCGAGGGCGAGAGCTACGCCGCTCTACGCGGCGGCCTCGCGCGGCTGAAGGGCGACCGGTACCTGCGGCGCGCCGAAGAGAGCCCCGACGACAGCGCCCTCGACCGCCTCACGCGCGAGACGATCTGGCGCGTCGTCACGCCGCGCTGGAAGCGCCACCTCGACAGGCTCGTCGAGCGCGAGCGCCCGGACGCGGTGCTCGTCTTCACCGTCCCGATGGCGCACTTCCGCGGGATCCCGACGTACCTCCGGGAGCGCCACGGCGTCCCGGTCGTGTTCTACGACGGCGACGTCCCGATGAGCCTGCCGGAGTTCGGCGGCATGGACACGGGGTTCAACTACTACCACGGGGCGGACCCGTCCGAGTACGACCTCGTGCTCTCGAACTCCGAGGGCGGGCTCGGCCGCCTGCTCGAACTCGGCGCCCGGCGCGCGGAGGCGGTGCTCTGGGGCGCGGACCCCGAGTTCTTCCGCCCCGTGCAGGTCGAGAAGGAGTACGACGTCTTCTTCTACGGCTACGGCGACAAGTTCCGCCGCGAGTGGATGCGCGAGCTCGTCGGCGAGCCGTCCCGGCGCGACCCCCGCATCGACGTCGCGCTCGGCGGCCGCGACTTCCAGGGCGACGTGGGCCGCGCCCGGCTCGTGGGCGACGTCCCCTTCAACGTCTTCGCCCGCGCGATCTCGGCGGCGCGGATCAACCTGAACGTCACGCGCCGCTCGCACGCGATCGTGGACGGCTCCTCCACCTGCCGGCCGTTCGAGCTGGCGGCGGCGGGTGCGGCCATCGTCTCGAACCCGCACGCCGGGCTCGAGCGCTGGTTCGAGCCGGAGCGCGAGCTGATCGTCGTCGACGACGCCGACGGCGCGCTCGAGGCGTACCGAGCGCTGCTCGACGATCCCGGCGAGGCGGAGGCGATGGGCGCCCGCGCCCGCGAGCGCGTCCTCGACGAGCACACGTACGCGCACCGGGCGCGGCAGGTGCTGCGGCTGCTCGAGCTCGAGGCGGCGGTGCCGGTGTGAGCGGCCGGATCGTCGCGGTCGTGCCGGCGTACGACGAGGAGGCCGCGATCGCGGCGGTCGTCGCCGAGATCCACGCCGTCGACCCGGCGATCGACGTCGTCGTGGTCGACGACGGCTCGACGGACGCGACCTCCGAGGCCGCGGCCGTCGCGGGCGCCGCCGTCGTCCGGCTGCCGTTCAACCTCGGGATCGGCGCGGCCGTGCAGACGGGCTTCCGGTACGCGCTCGAGCACGGGTACGACGTCGCGGTCAGGCTCGACGGCGACGGCCAGCACGACGCGACCGAGCTCCCGAAGCTCCTCGACCCGCTCGCGCGCGACGAGGCCGACGTCGTCACGGGCTCTCGGTTCCACGACGCGTCGGACTCGTACAGGCCCCCGCTCGGGCGGCGACTCGGGATCACGTGGTTCGCGAAGCTCGTCTCGCTCCTCGCGCGCCAGCGCGTCACGGACACGACCTCCGGCTTCCAGGCGCTCAACCGCCGGGCGATCGCGCTCTTCGCGCGCGACTACCCGAGCGACTACCCCGAGGTCGAGGCGACGGTGCTGCTCGTCAAGCACCGCCTGCGGCTCCTCGAGGTGCCCGTCACGATGCGAGAGCGCGAGCACGGCTCCTCGTCGATCACGTTCCTGCGCTCCGTGTACTACGCGTTCAAGGTGACGCTCGCCCTGCTCGTGGCGATGGCGCGGCGGTACGCGGTGCCGTCGGAGGAGGCGCACCGGTGACCCCCGTCCGGATCTCGATCGCGGCGGGGGTCGCGTCGCTGCTCTTGATCCTCATCGTG
>DASTKY010000213.1:0-4823 GCA_035715495.1 Gaiella sp.
ACCACTGGCGGCCGTACGGGACGTACACGCGGAGCGGGTACCCGGCGGCCACGAGCTCGCTGGCGCGGTCGCCGCGGACGCCGAGCAGCATCTGCAGCTCGTAGGCGTCGCGGTCGAGGCCGGAGACGCGCTCGAGCGCGCGCTCGATGAGCCACTCGTCGTGGGTTGCGACGGCCGTCCGCGCGCCGGCCGTGAGCAGCGCGTCGAGGCACGAGACGAAGCTCTTGCGGATCACCTCGAACTCCTGGAAGGCGATCGACGGCGGCTCGAGGTAGATGCCCTTGCAGAGCCGGACGCTCGGGCGGAGCGGCGCGAGCGCCTCGACGTCCGCGAGCGTGCGCCGGAGCGCCGCCTGGAGGACGACGCCGACCCGGTCGTGCCCTTGCTCGCGGAGCCAGCGGTAGAGCTCGAGCGTCTCGTCGGTCGTGCTCGAGTCCTCCATGTCGATCCGGACGAAGATCCCCCGCGCGTCGGCGTTGCGCACGAGCTCGCCGACGAGCGCGCGGCAGAGCCCCGGGTCGAGCTTCAGCCCGAAGCCGGTCAGCTTGATCGAGACGTTGGCGTCGAGGCCGTCGGCCGCGATCGCCTCCAGGGCCGCGTGGTAGCTCCTGGCGATCGCCTCGGCCTCGTGCGGCGCGGCGATCTCCTCGCCGAGGACGTCCACCGTCGCGCGCATGCCGGCCGCGTTGAGCTCCGACACGACGCGGCGGGCGTCGTCGAGCGTCGGCCCGGCGATGTACGGCGCCGCGACGCGTCGCACGACCGAGCGCGGGACGGCGGGCAGGACGCGAGCGATCGCGCGGTCGAGACCTCTCACCGGGGCGGGATTCTAGGACTCGCGCATGAAGCCCTGACGGGCTGCGGAGACGAGTGCGACCGCCTCCGGGAAGAGCACGCGCATCGCGTCGCGGAGCTGCAGCGCCTGCTCGTCGGGCGTGCCGGCCGGGGCGATCTGCCCCAGGGCGGCCCGCGTCAGCTCGACGGCCGTCGAGAGCGTCAGCGTGGCGAACTGCTCGCGCTGCGTCTCCTTGACGCCCTCCGCCTGCTGCTCGGCGAAGTCGCGCAGGCCTCGGAGGATCTCCTCCGGATCGCCGCCGAACGGAAAGAAGCCACCGCCCTCCACGCCGTCAGGGTAGCGGCCCGCGGTAGGCGGACTCGACGTCCGCCCAGAGCGCGTCCGCAACGGCTGCGGCGCTCCGCATGGCGGAGGTGAACGGCGACGGCGCGGTCGGGTCGAGCGCGCGCTCCAGCCGCCGCGCCGCCTCGCCGATCGCGTCGAGGCGGGCGGGGCTCGCCAGGTGCGGCGGCGCCCCCAGCACGTGCTGCAGCGCGCGGGCGGCCTGCTCCGCCTCCTCGATCCCCTCGGGCGCCTCGGAGATCCGCAGGGCGACGAGCTGCGCGCGGAGCTCGTCGAGGTCGCCCGGGAACGCGGCCTCCTCGGCGACCTCGCAGAGGGCCGCGATCGAGACGGCGTCGCGGACCTCCCGCCGGTCGCCGACCGGCTCGCCCGCGTCGTCCACCGCGAGCCACGTCCGGCCGCGCTCGGAGGTCTCGAACGCGCAGAGGTAGATCCGCCGGCCCGAGGCCGGCTCGGTCGCGAGGACGCCGGTCAGCCCGTCGTCCGCGCCCCCGGCGGCCGCCGCGACGCGCTCGAGATCGTCGACGAGGGCCACCGTGCCAGGATAGGGGCGGGATGTCGGCCAGGGCCCGCCACGCACGCGCCCTCTTCGCACCGCTCGGGCCGACCTACGACCGGGTCGGCGCGGTCCTCTCCTTCGGCCAGGACCCGCGGTGGCGCCGCTTCCTCGTCTCGCGCCTCCCGGACGGCGGCGGACGGGTGCTCGACGTGGCGACCGGCACGGGGCTCGTCGCGGAGCGCCTGCTCGCCCGTGGCTTCGCCGTCACCGGGCTGGACCAGAGCGCCGAGATGCTCGCGCGCGCCCGCGAGCGGCTGGGCGGCCGGGCCGAGCTGGTCGAGGCCTCGGCCGACGCGCTGCCGTTCCCCGACGCGAGCTTCGACCACCTGACGTTCACGTACCTCCTCCGCTACGTGGACGACCCGGGCGCGACCTTGAAGGAGCTCGCGCGCGTCGTCCGGCCGGGCGGGACGATCGGGATGGTCGAGTTCGGCCTCCCGCGCGGGCTCTGGCGTCCTCCCTGGGACCTCTGGGTCGGCGTCGGCCTCCCGCTTGCGGGCCGCGTCCTCTCGCCGGGCTGGCTCGAGGTCGGCCGCTTCCTGGGGCCGTCGATCCGGGAGTTCCACGCGGCGTACCCGGCACCGCGCCTCGTCGCGCTCTGGCGCGAGGCGGGGATCGCGGACGTCGCCCTCCGCCGCCTGAGCCTCGGCGGCGGCATCGTCGTCTGGGGGCGGCGTGACGGGTAGCGCGCCGGCGCCCCGGCCCGCGTTCTACGCGCTCTCCGCGGGCGGCTGGCGCGACTACGTGTCGCTCCTCCACCTCCCCTACACCGCGTGGCACCTCGCCTACGTCGTCGTCGGCGCCTGCCTCGCGGCGAGCGTGCACTGGTGGACGCTCGCGCTGACGCTGCTCGCGTTCGCGCTCGCGATGGGCGTCGGGGCGCACGCGCTCGACGAGCTCGACGGCCGCCCGCTCGGCACCGCGATCCCCTCGCGCACTCTCGTCGCGCTCGCCGTCGTCTCGGTCGGTGCGGCCGCCGTGCTCGGGATCGCGGTCGCGCTCGAGCGCACGCTCTGGATCCTCCCGCTCGTCGCGGCCGGGGTCGTGCTCGTCCCCGCGTACAACCTCGCCCTCTTCGGCGGCCGGGTGCACACCGACCTCGGGTTCGCGCTCGCCTGGGGCGCATTTCCCGTCCTGACGGCGTTCGTCGCGCAGACGGGGACGCTCCGCCTCGCCGCGGTGCTCGCGGCCGCCTGGGCCGCGCTCCTCTCGCTGGCCCAGCGCCACCTCTCGCACGTCGTGCGGCGCCTGCGCCGGTCCGTCGCCGCGGTCGAGGGCACGCTCGAGCTGCGCGACGGCTCGACCGAGCCCCTGACCCGCGAGGCCCTGCTGCGCGCGCCGGAGACGGCGCTGCGGCTGCTGGCGGCCTCGACCGTCCTGGTCGCGGCCGCCCTCGTCGCGCTCCGCGTCTGACCCCGCGCGCTCTACCCTGCACGCGTGGCCCTCTGGATCCTCGCCGCCGCGCTCGCCGCGGCCGTCGCCGTCGCGGTCGCCCTCTGGCTCGCGCTCAGGCGGTCCCGCGCCGACGCCACCGCCACCGCACAGCTCGTCGCCGACGCGCGGCGGGCGGTTCGCGAGGCGGTCGAGGCCGAGACGGCGGCGCACACCGAGGAGATCCGCCGCGTCCTCGCGCGGGAGCGGGCGGACACCGCGTCCCAGCTCGCCGCCGAGGAGCGCCGGCTCGCGGAGAAGCGCCGCGCCGAGCAGGCCGAGCGCGAGCGACAGGCCGGCGACGCCCTCGTCGAGGAGCTCACCCGCTCGGAGCGGCGGCTCGAGGAGCGGCTGCGCACCTTCTCGGAGGATCTCGAGCGGGCGCAGCGGCACGTCGAGTCCCAGCTCGCGACGCTCGAGCAGCGCTACAAGCAGGCGCTCGCCGAGGTGGCGACGCGCCTCGAGTCCGAGGCGGCCGAGCTCGGCTCGACGGCGGACGAGCAGCGGCGCACGGTGCTCCGGCTCCGTGAGGAGCTCGAGCGGGCCGCGGGCCAGGCGGTGACGGAGGCACTCGACGAGCTCGAGGCGCAGACGGTCGAGCGCCGTCGCGCGATCGAGGAGATCACCGAGCGGCTGCGGGCGCGCGAGGCGGCCGTGGCCGAGTCGCTCGAGCGCGCGGAGACCGACGTCCGCGCGCGGCTCGACGTCGTGCTCGCCGAGTGGGAGCGCCGGCAGAACGAGCGCCTCGAGCGCGTCACCGAGCGAGAGGTCGAACGCCACACGCAGCTCGCGATGCTCGCGTACGACGAGCGACTGCGGGAGGCGCGCGAGGACGCCGCCGTGCGCCTCCGGCGGGAGCTCGACCGCGCCGTCGACGTGATCGTCCGCGAGGAGCTGACGCAGCGGCTCGACGGCTGACGGCGCCAACTTTCGCCGGCAGGGATCGTCAGAGGCAGCACGAAACATCGACCACCATGGCCGAGGCAACCGAGACACCCGTGTGGCGCGAGGACGAGCAGTCCAAGGTCGAGAGCTGGCGTCTCCACGTGCTGATCGAGGCCGGGTTCCCGCTCCCGCTCGCCGAGCGACTCGCCGGGAGCGAGGTCGACCTGCACACGTGCGTCGAGCTCGTCGCCCGCGGCTGCGAGCCGGTCGTCGCCGCCGAGATCCTGCTCTAGCCCGTTCGCGAGCAGGATCCTGCCAAGCAGGATCCTGCCGCTTGATCCCGCCTTCGGCGGGCACACCCCTGAAGGCGTCGGCTTCGTCGCCGCAACTGCCTCGTTGCCGAGAACCGGCACGCAGCGCGCCGCGCTGACGGCCCGACTCGGAGCCGCGATTCGCGAGTACGCTCGGCCGATGGAGAGGGCCTCGGCCGGCGAGCGGAAGGTCTACGGCATCGCCGAGTTCAACCGGCGGCTGGCTGCCTACGTCGGACGCGTGAAGGACGTCTGGGTCGACGGCGAGGTCTCCGACCTGAAGCGCAACCCGGCCTGGGCGAACGTCTTCCTCACCCTCAAGGACGCGGAGACCGGCGCGTGCCTCCCCGCGACGGTCCAGCGGTGGCGGTTCGACACGATCGAGCCCCCGCTGGCCGAGGGCGAGCGCGTCCAGGCGCTCGGGCGGCTCCAGCTCTACGAGGCGCGCGGGGAGCTGAGCTTCCGGCTCGCGGCGGTGGAGCGCGTCGGTGCAGGCGAT
>DASTKY010000214.1:0-15673 GCA_035715495.1 Gaiella sp.
GGAGACGCACGTGACTGCGTCCGCCCGCCGGGCGACGAGCTTGGCCACTTGCTCGTTCGCCGCCTGACGGGCACGCGCGGCCGCGGTGTCGTCCCGGCGGTGTTGGTTCGCGACGAGCGGATCCCTGAGATCGGCGATCCAGCGCGCGCCGGTCGCCCGCTGGACGGCGGCGCCCACGAAGTGGACGGAAGGCGGCGGCGACGTCGTGATCACGGCGTCGATTCCCTCTCGTCGCGCGATCCGGATCGCGGCCGGGATCGCCGTCAGGTTCCACGTGACGCTCGCGTCGGGGAGCAGGAGGCGGCGTGCGGTCACCTGTGCCTGGAGGAGCGCGCGCTCGAACCCCTCGGCGGCGCGGAGCTCCTCCGCCGGCTTGCGTGCGCGCGGACCGACGTAGCGCACACGGTGGATCCACGCCTGCGTGGGCACGCGCAGGTCGGGATCACGATGTACCCACTTCGGGTCGTCCGGAGCGAGGACGTGGGTCTCGACACCGAGTGCCGGAAGGTACTGCGCGAGCTTGAGCGAACGCTGCACTCCCCCGCCGCCCGCGGGCGGGAAGTACATCGTCACGAGCAGCACCTTCACGGCCGCGAAGGGTAGGCGTCAGCTCTGCGAGAGCGCGTCGCGTGCGGCCGCGATCGTCGCATCGACCTCGGAGTCCCCGTGAGCCGTCGACAGGAACCCGGCCTCGAACTGCGAGGGAGCGAGGTACACGCCGCGCTCGAGCATGGCCCGATGGAACGCGGCGAAGCGGGTCGTGTCGGCGTGCCTCGCCGTCTCCCAGCTCGTCACGGGGCGGTCCGAGAAGAACAGGCCGAACATCGTCCCCGCGCGGGCGACCTGAACGTCGGCCCCGAGAGTCGCCAGCCCGGCTTCGAGGCGGGCGCCTATCCACTCGAGGGCGTCCCAGACGCCCGGCTCGGCAAGCACGCTCAGCGTCTCGATGCCCGCCGTCATCGCGAGCGGATTGCCCGAGAGCGTTCCCGCCTGGTAGACGGGACCCGCCGGCGCGACGAGCTCCATGATCTCGCGCCGTCCACCGTAGGCTCCGACCGGCAGACCTCCGCCGATCACCTTCCCCAACGTCGTCAGGTCCGGCGGGACGCCGTACAGCGCCTGCGCGCCTCCCGGGTGCACACGGAAGCCGGTCATCACCTCGTCGAAGACGAGCAGGGCTCCGGCCGCACTCGTCAGCGCGCGCAGGCCCTCGAGGAAGCCCGGCTCGGGCACGACGAGCCCCATGTTCCCCGCGACCGGCTCGACGATGACCGCCGCGATGTCCTCGTGAGACACGAAGAGCGCCGCAACGGCGTCGAGGTCGTTGTACGACGCGGTGAGCGTGTCGGCGACGGCTCCGATCGTGACTCCGGGCGAGTCGGGGAGGCCGAGCGTCGCGACGCCCGAGCCGGCCTGGACGAGGAGCAGGTCGGCATGCCCGTGGTAGCAGCCGGTGAACTTCACGATCTTCGAGCGTCCCGTGAAGGCGCGCGCCAGGCGGAGCGCGCTCATCGTGGCTTCCGTGCCCGAGCTCACGAAGCGGACGAGCTCGACGCTCGGCACCGCCTCGCGGATGAGCTGTGCGAGATCGAGCTCGAGCGGGCTCGGGGCGCCGAAGCTCGTCCCCTTGCGCAGCGCCTCGTCGAGAGCGGCGACGACACGCGGATGCGCGTGGCCGAGAACGAGCGGCCCCCACGAGAGCACGTAGTCGACGTACCGGTTCCCGTCGACGTCGACGAGGTACGCGCCCTCGCCGCGCTCGATGAAGAGCGGCGAGCCGCCGACCGCCATGAACGCCCGCACCGGAGAGCTCACGCCACCAGGGAGCAGCGTCGTCGCCTCGGCGAAGAGCCGCTCCGACGTCTCGTGGCTCACACGCGCGCCCCGACCAGCGTGCGCGCGACCGACTCCGCCGCCGCCTCCCCGGACGCGATGCAGTCGGGGATCCCCACGCCGCGATACGCCGCCCCGGCGAGAGCCAGGCCCGGATGTGAAGCGAGCGCGGCGCCGATCCGCTCGAGGCGGTCGGGATGGCCGAGGACGTACTGCGGCATGCCGAGCGGCCACCGGTGGACGCGCGTCAGCACGGGAATCGCCGACACGCCGAGGAACGCGATCTCGTCCCGGGCGAGCGCGACGAGCTCGCGATCGCCGGCGGTCGTGAGGTCACGGCCGCCGAAGCGGCCGAGGTAGACCCGGACGAGGACGTTCTCCTCGGGGGCACGATGCTCCCACTTCTGCGACGACCAGGTGCACGCGAGCACGTCGCCGCCTCCGGCGCGAGGGACGACGTAGCCGTACCCGTCGAGAGGCACGACGTCGGCCCGCGAATATCCAAGCGAGACCACGACCGACGAGGCATACGGGATCTCGGCGTGCGTCTCGGCCAGCTCGCGATCCAGGCCTGCGAGGAGCTCCGCCGTGACGAATGCGGGCGTCGCGAGCACGACGCCGTCGGCGACGATCGCCTCTCCGTCGGCGAGCACGACCTCGAACCCCGGCCCGTGGCGCGACACGCGTGCCACCTCCTGCCCGACGCACACGTCGACCCGACCGAGTCCGGCGACCAGGGCGTCGACGAGAGCGCCCATGCCGTTGCGTAGCGAAAGGAACGGGGGCAACTCGCTCGGCGGAGGAGCGGCGAGCCCTCGAAGCACGCTGCCGTGCTCGCGCTCGATGGCACGGAGCTGCGGGAACGTCGCCCGCAACGAGAGCTGGTCGCCGTCGCCGCCGTAGATGCCGGTCATGAGCGGCTCGACGAGCGCGTCGTACGCCTCGCGTCCGAAGCGACGCGAGACGAAGCCCGCCACCGACTCGTCCTCGTCGCCCGGCGCAGGAGGCACGCCGACCTCTGCGGCGAAGCGGGCCTTCCCGGCGGATGAGAGGAGCTCGGTCGTCTCGAGCGCCTCCAGGCTCGTCGGGATCATCCCGGTGAGACCTTCGGGAAGCGGGTGCAGCTCTTGCCCGCGGCGAACGAAGCTCCCGCGGTGCTCGGGTCGGCGAGCGATCAGCTCGTCACCGAGACCGAGCTCCTCGCACAGCCCCACGCCGCGCTCCTTGCGCGTCAGGAAGCTGTCGGCCGCCTCCTCCACGACGAAGCCGCCGATACGGTCCGTCCGGACCTTGCCGCCGAGGTCCTCGTCCCGCTCGACGAGGACGAGCTCGGCCTCTGGTACGAGCGCCTCGAGCCGATGCGCCGCCGCAAGTCCGGCGATCCCGCCGCCGACGACGACGACCTTCATGCAGCCACGCCGACCCTCGCCCGTACGACCTCGGCGAGCGTCGCGATGAACAGCGGATCGTCGTTCAGGGACGGCGGCCGCTCGAGACGCATCCCGAGCCCTGCCGCGACCGCCGCCGCCTTGTGGTCGATGTCGAACAGGACCTCGACGTGGTCGGAGACGAATCCGACCGGTACCGACACGACGTCGCGAACGCCCTGCGCCGCCAGCTCCTCGAGATGCTCGCCGAGGTCGGGGCCGGCCCACGGCTCGGGCGTGCGGCCGGCGGACTGGTACGCCCAGGACCAGCTGTCGTCGTCGAGACGAGCGCGTGCCGCGACCAGCCGTGCCGTCTCGAGGCACTGCTCGCCATACGGATCGCCGGATGCGAGGACTCGCTCGGGGAGGCTGTGCGCGCTGAACACGACCTGGACGCGTCCACGGTCCGCCTCGGGCCAGCGAGAGAGGCCATCCTCCACGCGAGCTGCGAACGCCTCGACGAGCCCGGACGCGTCGTGGTAGCTCGGAACGTGCTCGACGTCGATGCGACCGTGGTACAGCTCGAGCCCGTCCGCGACCTTCTGCTGGTAGCGAGCAACCGAGAGCGCCGAGAAGTGGGGGGCGAGGACGAGGCTCACGGCCCGCTCGATGCCGTCGTTCACCATCTCGCCGACGACCTCCTCGATCCACGGCGACCAGTGGCGCATGCCGAGGTAGCAGCGGAAGTCGTCTCCGAGCTCTTCCGCCAACGCATCCACCTGGCGTCGGCTGACCTCGAGGAGCGGCGAGCGGCCGCCGATCGCGCGGTAGTTCTCCGTGATCTCGTCGACGACGGCGCGCGGTGTCGGACGGCCGTGCCGGATGTCGGCGAGGTAACCCGGGATCTCGTCGAGCGACGCCGGCCCTCCGTACGCCATGACGAGAACCCCGATCGGCTCGGCGGGAGTCACGAGGACGTCCGGGCGCGCACGTGCTCGACGAGCCGGCGCACGTTGTCGACGGGCGTGCCGGGCGTGAGTCCGTGCCCGACGTTGAAGACGTGCCCGGGCCGGCCGCCGGCGCGCTCGAGCACGTCGTCGATCCGGGCCGCGAGCTCGCCCCAGGGCGCGAGGAGCGACGCTGGGTCGAGATTTCCCTGTACCGGGCGGTCGAAGCCGACACGCGCCCAGGCCTCGTCGAGCGGCAGCGTCCAGTCGAGGCCGACGACGTCGCCCCCACATGCGGCCGCTTCCTCCAGGTACGCGCTCACCCCGAGCGAGAAGTTGATCACGGGCACGCCGGCCTCCGCGACCTTGGCATAGAGCTCCCGGTTGTGTGGCGCGACGTAGCGCAGGTAGTCCTCACGGCCGAGCGCGCGGCCGGCCCAGGAGTCGAAGATCTGCAGCGCCTGCGCACCCGCCGCCGCCTGCTCGAGGAGGTAGTCGGCCTGGACGGTCACGAGCTTGCCGAGAAGCCGCTTCCACGCCGCGGGCTCGGAGAGCATGAAGGCCTTCGTCTTCGTGAAGTCCTTCGAGGTGCCGCCCTCGATCGCGTAGCTGGCGAGCGTGAACGGGGCCCCCGCGAAGCCGATGACCGGCACGCCTCTCGGCTCCAGCTCCCGCCGGACGATCCGGATCGCCTCGAGCGTCCCGGTCAGCGTCTCAGCTGCAGGAGGTGCCCCGAGGAGATCGACGTCGCGCCCGCTCGCGATCGGGTTCCCGATCCGCGGGCCGTCGCCCTTCACGAACTCGAGCTCGAGCCCCATGCCGACGAGCGGCGGGAGGATGTCCGAGAAGACGATCGCTGCATCGAGGTCGAACGAATCGACGGGGAGCAGAGTCACCCGCGCGGCGAGCTCGGGCGTCGCGATGAGCTCGAGGAGCGAGTGCTGCTCGCGGAGCGCGCGGTACTCGGGCTGATAACGACCCGCCTGCCGGAGGAGCCAGACGGGCGTACGCTCGACCCGCTCTCCTCGGCAGGCCCTCAGGAAGATCGACTCTGCCACGCCACCTTGCCGACGAAGAACGGCCCCAGGCGCTCGAGGTGGAGCGACGTCTGCTTCGTCTTGCGCATGCGCTGGACGATGATCGAGAGCGGGTGCAGCTCGGGGCCGAGCAGCCCGACGACGAAGTCGTTGTCGTCGCGATCGAGGCCGTGACAGGCAAGCCGGATGTCGTAGCCGAGCCCAGCGCGCCCGAAGGCCATTCCGACGCCGCCGTGCTCCATGAGGATCGTGTCCTGCTCTCGCTTCGAGAGCTGCTCGAAGGAGCCGGACCGGCGCAGCGGGTACCAGATCGCCCAGGGGAGCGCCGGGTCGAGCACGCGGCTGCGCGGCCGCTCGACGAGCGTCTCCTCGAGATCCTGCTCGTGCCCGATCGCGTACGTGCGGCCGAGCATGGTCAGTTCCGGCTTCGGCGTGAGGCCGGAGAACGGCGACGACTGGAGGAACGAGCGGTAGTCGGAGACGAACGCGTCCGGCGTCTCGCTCAACGTGAGGAGCGCGACGCCCGTGGGGTCGTTGACGTCCTCGTAGAGGGCTCCCACGACACCGGCCTCCGCCAGCGCGCCGGTCAGCGACGCCGTCTCGGCGGCCCCGCCGTAGGCGTGGAGTTGCATGTACAACCGCCGGTCGAGGGACGTCGACTCCCCGTCGGCGGACCGCCCGTGTTCGGCGACGTCGACTCCGGTGAGCTCGGTCTCCTCGGGCCGGTCGTCGACCCGCGCCTTCACCCGCTCTGGAGCCACGCCGCCGCATCCTTCGCGTGGTACGTGACGACCAGGTCCGCGCCTGCGCGGCGGATGCCGGTGAGAGCCTCGAGCACGACCGCTCGCTCGTCGAGCCAGCCGTTCGCCGCCGCCGCCTTGACCATCGCGTACTCCCCGCTGACGTTGGACGCCGCGAGCGGGAGCTCGGGGAAGCGCTCGCGGACCGAGCGGACGACGTCGAGGTACCCGAGAGCGGGCTTGACCAGGAGACCGTCGGCGCCCTCCTCGACGTCGAGCGCCGCTTCACGCAGCGCCTCCCGGGCATTGCCCGGATCCATCTGCTGCGATCGGCGGTCCCCGAATGCGGGCGCGCCCTCGGCGGCCTCGCGGAATGGCCCGTAGAAGGCCGACGCGTACTTGACCGCATACGAGAGGATCGCGACCCGCTGGAGCCCCTCCTCGTCGAGCGCTCCCCGGATCGCCCCCACCATGCCGTCGATCATCCCGCTCGGCCCGACGATGTCCGCTCCCGCCTCGCCGTGCGAGACCGCGATCCGGCGAAGCACGTCGAGCGTCTCGTCGTTGAGGACCTCGCCCGCGTCGTCGATGAGGCCACAGTGGCCGTGGTCGGTGTATTCGCAGAGGCAGACGTCGGTGACGACGACGAGATCCGGCTCGGCATCCTTCAGCGCGCGGATCGCCTGCTGGACGACGCCGTCGTCGGAGAAGCTCTCGAGCCCGTGCGGATCCTTCGCGCCCGGGATCCCGAAGAGCAGGACGGCTTTGACGCCGAGCGTCGCGAGCTCGCGCGCCTCGCCCTCGAGTCGGTCGACGGAGAGCTGGTGGACGCCCGGCATGGACTCGACCGGGCGACGAGTGTCCTCGCCGGTGACCACGAAGAGCGGATAGACGAAGTCGCTCGGCTCGAGCGTCGTCTCACGGACGAGATCGCGTAGCGACTGCGTCCGGCGAAGGCGGCGCGGCCGCTTTGCACCCGGACCTATCCGAAGCGCTTCCAACGCGTCGGAGTGGAACGACGTCATGCCTTGTCCCCGAACTCGTCCACGAGCGCCCGAATGATGCCGTCGGAGGTCGTCTCGTCGGCGACGAGACCGACCTTGAGGCCGACCTCGCGGGCGACCTTCGCGGTCTTGGGGCCGATGCAGACGAGCATCGCGCCCCCTCCGGCGCCGCCCGCAGCGGCCAGGCTCCGGCATGCAGAGCCGCTCGCCAGCACCACCGCGTTGGCGATCCGCAGCGGCAGAATCCCCCACATCGGCGGCTCGACGAGGATCGTCCGATAGGCGATTACGGTCTCGACGTCCGCCCCTCGTCCGCGGAGCTCCTCGGCCAGATGCGGCTCGGCGATGTCGGCCTGGGGAAGCAACACGCGCTTGCCCGCGATGTCTCCGAGACCGGCGGCGATGTCGTCCGACGCGCGCTTCGCGACGAACGCCGGCTCGACTCCCGCCTCCTGAATGGCAGCCGCGGTCACCGGTCCGACGGCCGCAACGCGGGCTTGGGTGCCGAGGCCCGCCAGACCCTTCGCCACCGCCGCGACCCCGTTCACGCTCGTCAGCACGATCCAGTCGTAGCTCGCCATCGTGTCGATCGCGTCCTCGAGGGCACGGCCCTCAGCGGGCCGGATCTCGATGAGTGGAACGATCGTGACCTCGGCGCCGAGTCGCTCCAGCTCGTCGGCGAGCGACTTCGACTCCGGTCGCGTGACGACGATTCGGACCCCGTAGAGCGGTTGGTTGATCATCGGACGCCCGCCAGTATGCGGTCCGCACCGAGCGAAAGCGCCTCTTCCGCGAGTCGCTCGCCGACCTCTTGAGGGGCTCCCTCCCCGATCACGCGCACCACTTCACGTCCATCGACGGACGCGACGAGCCCCTGGAGACGCACCCGAGGGGTCGTGGTCGTCGTTGCCAGAGCTGCGACCGGGGCGGCGCAGCCGCCTCCCAGCGCCCGCAGGAACGCGCGCTCGGCCGTCGTCTCCGCTCGCGCCTGGGGGTCGTCGAGCTCCGCGAGCAGGGCTCGGATGTCATCGTCGTCGGCCCGGCACTGGATCGCCAGCGCGCCCTGTCCGGGGGCGGGAAGCATCGTCTCGTCGGTCAGCCACTCGGTCACGACGTCTTCCAGTCCCAGCCGTCGAATCCCCGCAGCCGCGAGCACTGCGGCGTCGTACTCGCCCTCGGTCACTTTCCGGATGCGGGTGTCGACGTTCCCGCGGATCGAGCGAATCTCGACATCCGGCCGAAGTGCCGCGAGCTGTGCACTGCGACGCAGGCTGCTCGTGCCGACGACGGAACCGGACGCCAGCTCGGCCAGCGAGCCGACGCCACGGGCGACGAGGCAGTCGCGGACGTCGTCCCTCGCGGTGACCGCGCCGATCGCGACGCCCGGCGCATCCTCCGTCGGCAAATCCTTGAGGGAGTGCACGGCGACGTCGATCTCGCCGTCGCGCAACGCCCGCTCGAGCTCCGCGGTGAAGAGGCCCTTGCCGCCGATCGACGGCAACGGCTCGCCGGAGTCCTGCGTGCGGTCGCCGGCCGTCGAGATGACGCGGGTCGAACAGGCGATCCCGGGCCGGACGGCGGCGAGATGCCCGGTGACGAGCTCCGTCTGGGCGCGGGCGAGAGCCGAGGCGCGCGTGCCAAGTGTCACCGCCGCCGGAAGCGGCGGAGCGCTCACGGATCGCTCGGGGCGGAGATACCGAAGAGGTCACGCACCGCGTCGGCCACCTCGTCGGCGTCGCCCGCACCGGCACGCTCGCGCGCCCGCACGGTGGGATCGTGGAGGAGCTTCGTCACGAGCGAGCGCGAGAGCTGCTCGACGCGCTCGGCGACGACGGGCTCGACGTCCCCGAGGTCTCGCAGCGCGCGCTCGACCTCGCGCTCGCGGATCGACTCGGCCTGCTTGCGCAGCTCCGAGAGAAGCGGCTCGACCTCGAGCTCTCTGTATCTGCGGCCGAAGCCCTCGACCTGCTCCTCGACGATCTCCTCGACCTTCGGCACCTCTCGCAGGCGTGCCGCCATCGCCTCGTCGAGCCCGACGCGCAGGTCGTCCACGTCGAAGAGCCGGACTCCGTCGACGTCTCCCGCGGCTCGCTCGACGTCCGCCGGAACGGCGAGATCGACGACGACGAGCAGTCGCTGCGAACGCCTCCGCATCGCCGCCTCGACGGTGCGTGCAGAGACGACCGGCGTCTCGGAGGCGGTCGCGGCGACAACGACGTCCGCATCCGCGAGCGCGTCCTCGAGCTCCGCGAGCGACCGGGCACGTGCGCCGAAGCGTCGGGCCAGCTCGGCGGCGCGCTCCGTCGTTCGATTCGCGATCGCCACGTCGGCCATGCCGCGGCCCTCGGCGACCGTGAGGGTCTGCACCCCGATGCGACCGGCTCCGACGACGAGGAGACGTTTGTGGTCGAGGCCGGCGAGAACGCCTTCGGCGAGCGCGAGCGCCATCGAGCTGGCGGTCGCAGGGTTGACGCCGATCGCCGTCTCCGAACGCGCGCGTCTCCCGGCCGAGATGCCCGTGCGAGCGAGGAGCTCGAGCGCAGGCCCGACCGAGCCCTCCGAGCGCGCCGCGGCGAAGGCGTCACCGACCTGACCGAGGATCTCGGCCTCGCCGAGCACGAGCGAGTCGAGCCCGGCTGCGACACGGCAGAGGTGTCGTGCGACGTCCTCTCCCGCGTGGACGTAGAGGTGCTCGAGCAACTGGTCACGCGAAACGTCGTGCGCCGTCGACAGTGCGTCGACGAGCTCGTCGCGAGCGTCCTCGACGCCAGCCGTGAGGAGCGCGTAGAGCTCGACGCGGTAGCACGTCTGCAGCACTGCGTGCTCGACGACCGCCGGACAGCGCTCGACACCGAGCCCGAGCGAGCCGATGCGCTCCCGCAGCTCGACGGGTGCCGTGCGATGGCTCAGCCCGAGGCACACCAGACGCTGCACACGGAGAGCCTACTCCCGCATTCGTGTTCGAATGCGCCCATGCGCGCGCTGGGAATCGACGTCGGCGGGACGTTCACCGACGCCGTCTTCCTGTCCGACGGGCGCGTACGGGTGGCGAAGGTGCCGACGAGCCAGCGCCAGCACGAGTCCGTCGTCGCGGCGGCCCAGGCCGCGGGTGCCGAAGGCGTGGAGCGCTTCACGCACGGGACGACGATCGCCACGAACGCCTTGCTCGAGCGGCGGGGCGCGCGCACTGCGCTCGTCACGAACGAGGGCTTCGAGCACGTCCTCCACCTGCGACGGCAGACGCGGGCTCACCTGTACCGCCCTTGCGTCGAGCATCCGCCCGCGCTCGTTCCGCTCGAGCGCTGCGTCGGCGTCAGAGGACGAACCGGGCCCTCGGGCGAGCTCGTTCCCCTCGACCTCGACACGCTGCCCGACATCGATGCCGAGGCGATCGCCGTCTCGCTCCTCTTCTCGTTCCGCGACAGCGAGCCCGAGCGGGCGGTCGCCGCCGAGCTTCGGCAGCGCTACCCGGACGCACACGTCGTCGCCTCCCACGAGGTCGCACCCGAATTCCGCGAGTACGAGCGGGCGTCGACGACAGCCGTGGACGCGTACCTCGGCCCGGTTCTCTCGCGCTACCTCGTCGCGCTCGCGGATGCGTGCGCTGTCGCCGGTCTTCGCGAGCCTCTGGTGATGCGGTCGTCAGGCGGCCTGGCGACGCTCGACGAAGCCGCGTCCCACGCCGCATTCGCCTTGCTCTCGGGCCCGGCCGCCGGCGTTGTCGGCGCAGCGAGGATCGCGGAGCTCGCCGGGTTCCCGAGCGCCCTCTCCTTCGACATGGGCGGCACGTCGACGGACGTCTGCGCGATCGTGGACGGCATCGCGCAGCGCGAGCACGAGCGCCTCGTGGGCGGCCTGCCCGTGCGGCTGCCGACGCTCGCCGTGCACACGGTCGGCGCGGGAGGGGGCTCCATCGTCTGGCTCGACGAGGGCGGAGCCCTCCGTGTCGGACCGGAGAGCGCGGGCGCGGAGCCGGGGCCTGCCTCGTACGGTCGCGGCGGCACGCGGGCGACCGTCACCGACGCGAACCTCCTCCTCGGACGGCTGCCTGCCGTCTTGCCGGGCGGCATCGAGCTCGACGTCGCCGCCGCGGAGCGCGCACTCGATGGCGTCGATCCGGCCGCGGTCGTCGACGTCGTGAACGCGGAGATGGTGCGGGCCCTGCGCGTCGTATCCGTCGAGCAAGGCCTCGATCCACGGGACTTCGCCCTCGTCGCCTTCGGCGGCGCCGGCCCGCTCCACGCATGCGCGCTCGCCGAGGAGCTCGACATGACGAACGTCCTCGTCCCCGCGGCCGCCGGGGTCCTGTCCGCACTCGGCCTCGTCGCCGCCGACGAACGGCGCGACTTCGTCCGCACGTACGTCGTGCCGCTCGCTGCCGCGGGTGAGCTGCCTTCGGAGGGCGAGGCCGACTTGCGGTACGCCGGACAGTCCTTCGAGCTCACGGTCCCTCTCGGGCCGCGCCTCGCTGAGCGCTTCCACCAGGCGCACGACGCGCGATACGGATACGCGGACCGGACGCGCGCGATCGAGCTCGTGGCTGTCCGGACGGCGGAGGTCGCGGCGGCGCCGCCCGTCTCCGTCGAGGGGCCTGCACTCGTCACGCGCGGCCCCGAGGTCCTCGAGCTCGACGGGGCGACGGCGTGGATCCCCGACGGCTGGGAAGGTGCAACCGACCCATACGGGACGCTGATCCTGCGGAGGTCGGGATGATCCCCGTGGAGCTGCAGGTGATCGGTGCGTCGCTGCGCGCGATCGCCGAGGAGATGGGCGCCGCCCTCATCCGCTCCGCCTTCTCGGCGAACATCAAGGAGCGGCGCGACTGCTCGACGGCGCTCTTCGACGAGCGCGGCCGGATGGTGACCCAGGCGGAGCACATCCCCGTTCACCTCGGCGCCATGCCCGAGGCGGTCGCGGCGGTGATGGCCCACGATCCGGCGCCCGGCGAGCCGTGGATCCTCAACGACCCGTACGCGGGTGGCACTCACCTCCCCGACCTCACGATCGTCACGCGGACCGACCTCGGCTTCGCGGTCACCCGCGCCCACCACGCGGACGTCGGCGGGTCCGAGCCGGGGAGCCTTCCGCCCGCATCGCGGACACTCGCCGACGAGGGCGTCGTCATTCCGCCCACGCACCTCGACGAGACGACGCTCGAGTCGCTCGTGTCGCGGATGCGGAACCCCGACGAGCGGCGCGGCGACCTGCGCGCGCAGCTTGCCGCGCACCGCCTCGCCGAGGCGCGCGTGGCGGAGCTGTGCGCGCGGCGAGGGCGGGAACGCGTCTCCGCCGCGATGGACGAGCTGCTCGCCTACTCGGAGCGAGTCGTGCGCGCCGCGATCCGGGAGCTACCGGACGGGCACTTCGAGGGCACCGACATCCTCGAGACGCGAGCGGGGCCGTTCGACATCCGCGCGGCCGTGACGATCGCCGGCGACTCGATCGACATCGACTTCGCCGGGACGGCGCCTCAGTACGACGGAAACCTGAACTGTCCGCTCGCGGTCACGCGGTCGGCGTGCTTCTACGTCGTGCGCTGCCTGACGGCGCCCGACCTGCCCGCGTCGGGCGGTGCGTTCGCGCCCGTCTCGGTGCGCGCGCCCGAGGGCTGTCTCGTCAACGCGCGGTCACCTGCTGCCGTGGCAGCAGGGAACACGGAGACCTCGAGCCGCATCACGGACGTCGTCTTCGACGCGTTCTCCAAGGCGATCGCGGTGCCCGCGCAGGGCCAGGGGACGATGAACAACGTCGTCGTCGGGAACGATCGGTTCGCGTACTACGAGACGGTCGGCGGCGGACAGGGTGCATGCCCGGACGCCGACGGGCCGTCCGGCATCCACGTCGCGATGTCGAACACGTTCAACACCCCCGCGGAGGCGCTCGAGCTCTCCTACCCGCTACGGGTCGAGCGCTACGAGTTGCGGCTCGGCTCCGGCGGGGCGGGACGGCACAACGGAGGAGACGGCATCGTCCGCGAGCTGCGGATCCTCGAGTCGTGCAGGCTTTCGCTCCTCACGCAACGGCGAGCGGTCGCCCCACGCGGGGCGCGCGGAGGCGCCGACGGGCTTCCCGGCCGGACGTTCCTGAACGGGGAGGAGCTTCCGGCGATCGCGAACCTCGACCTCGAGCCGGGAGACCTCCTCCGTGTCGAGACTCCCGGCGGCGGAGGCTGGGGAGCGCCCGGCTAGAGGCGGTAGACCACGAACCGCCCGTCCTGGTACACGACCGGGAGGTCGAGCTCCAGATCGGTCCGCTGGCGGTCGAGCACGACGTACCCGGCGCCGTAGCCTCGTGGGATCGCGAGGTCGCCCGTCCGCAGGAAGCGGCGCGCATCGCGCGCGCGCTCGTACGGTCTGTTCTTCTCCGTGTCCGCGACGTGACCCGGCGGCGCGGACGCGATGTAGACCGGAGCGAGCGCGGCAAGCCGGAAGCTCGTCTCCGGATCCGAGAAGACGACCGCACCCGCAGGCACGTCGGCGCGGACCGCAGCCACGAGGCCGTCCGTCAACGTGGCGATCTCGGGCAGCGGAGTCGGCCGCAGGTTCAGGAGACCGCCGCCGAAGACCGGAAGCAGGAACGCGGCGGAGGCGAGCGCGGCGCCGATCTCGAGAGCCGGGCGCCGTCGGTAGAGACCGACCCCGAGCGCCACGATCGCCCCGACCACGGCGAACCACGTGATCCAGGCCGGAGCGGGCTCCCTGAGGACGTATTCGAAGTCGCCGGGGTAGACGATTTGGAGGAACATGCCCGCGCCGAGCGCGAGCGGGATGAGCAATGGCCCGACGAGGCGTGCGAGCACGCCCATCCCACCGGCGAACGCGAATGCGAACGGGAGGAAGCCCGCCGCCCGCCGCGCCTGGGAGATCGAGACGACGTCGGCGAGCGACGCGAAGAGGAACGGGACGAGCATGACCGCGAACACGGCGAGCGATCCACCTGCGACGTAGGCGGCCCACCGTCGTCGGGCCGCGAAGCCCGCGAGCGGGATCATGAGGAGCGCGGCGATCGCGACGGCGCCCGAGCGCGTGAACACCTCGGGCGCGAGGTTGTACGACGTGTCGGAGCGGACGACCAGCTGCCCGCCGTACTGCTCGAACGCGCGATGGAGCTCGGTGGAGTCCGGCGAGACCGAGCGTGTGTCGTCCACGATCGGACGGAGCCAGAGCAGGAAGAGCCCCGCGGGGACGCCGAGCGCGCCGAGCGCCAGCGTGCCGGTCATCACGTCGGTGCGTTCCCACAGCGCCCGCACCACGATGAACCCGACGAACGGGATCCAGAGGAAGATCGCGTACGTCGGATGGACGACGGCGAGCACGAAGCCGGCAGCTGCCGTCGAGGCGACGAGGCCGAGCCGCGGCGAGCGAACCGACTCGAGCGCCAGCGCGAGCGCGGCGGGAACGAGCAGCTGACGTGAGGCGGTCGCCGGCAACCCGAGGAAGACGTAGGCCCCGCCCTGGCCCGGCGCGAAGCAGATCATCGCGACCTGCGCCCCTGCGGTCGCGCCCGCCGCCCACGTTCGTCGGAAGAGCGCCCAGCCCGCCTCGAACGCGACGACCACGGCGAGCGGGGCAAGGATCGACGGCAGATGCATGATGACCCGCTCCGGGTCCTCGTGCGCGACGTTCGCGATGAGTGCGAGGAACCCGTGCCACAGCGGGAACGCGTAGCCTGGGTGCAGGCTTCCGTCCGCGAACTCCGAGACGCGGTCGAGCGACAACCCGTCGAGGTCGATGAGCTTGCGAACACGTGCGAGGTGGAAGAGGCCGTCGCCCTGCACCATGGGCGCGGACACCCAGATCACGAGGCCGACGATGCCGCCCCAGAAGAACGCGATCCCGCGTCCGGGCACCCCGTCGACATGGCGCCAGCCGCGTCGGATCCCGAGAACGAGGGCCGCGACCCCCACGGCCACGAGCACGAGGAACGTCAGAGTGAGCGTGGCGCCGACCGCGAACGTCACGGCGAGCGCGCCGAAGACGACGGCGAGCGACCACGCGAGCGTCGCCGACACGCTCCGCACGCCGAGTGAGCGCGCGAGCAACCAGCCGGGGGCGAGCACGACGGCGGTCGCGAGGGCGAGCTTGAGGTAGAGGAGGATCACCGGCGGACGAGAGTCGCAGCGTCCCCGGAGGCGAGCCACGCGGCACCGTCCCGGTACGCGCGTCCGCGCTCGCCGCGGAAGACGAGGCTGCGCAGCCGCAGCGAGAGCAGCAGGAGGCGGCGTGCGCGCTCTGCGACCTTCGGGCCCCGGTGCTTCCAGAGAAAGAGCAGGTGGCCGCGGAGGTTTTCGCGATAGAGGCTTCCGCTGTGGGACGCACCCCGGACGTGGACGCACTCGGCGTCGGGGAAGAAGAGGACGTCCCAGCCCGCCTCGCGGAAGCGGAAGCACCAGTCCGTCTCCTCGCTGAACAGGAAGTAGTCCTCGTCGCACTCGCCGACAAGCTCGATCGCCTCGCGGCGCAGGAGCATGCAGGCGCCCATCACGACCTCCACCGAGCGCACTTCGTCGTGGTCGAAGCCGCCCGCGTAGAACGCGTTCAAGGCGGACGAGCGTGGCGCGAGCTTGCGCAGGAACAGGTACTCGGTCGCGAGCCGCCACACGGTCGGGTACCCGCGCACCGAGCGCTGCAGCGTCCCGTCGGGGTTGCGCAGACGTGGGCCGACGACCGCAGCGCGCGGCTGCGTCTCGGCGAAGGCGACAAGTCGGTCGAGGGCGCCCTCGGTCATCCACGCGTCGGCGTTCAG
>DASTKY010000215.1:0-2200 GCA_035715495.1 Gaiella sp.
TGTTCGCCGTCGGCGGATGCCGCGGCGCGGCGCCGCGCGTCAGGCGTCCGGCTCCGCGTCCTCGCGGGTCGGCGCGACGAGTTCGCGCGCGTACGCGTCGACCGCGCGCCGGTACTGCGTGAGGTGCGGGGCGAGGGCGACGAGTGCGACGGATGCCGCGGCATCCGGTGCACCCGACGAGGCGAGCGCGAGCGCGCGGAAGGCGGCCACCGCGTCGGCGAGGTCGCCCGCCTCGTCCCGGACGCGGTCGAGGAGTTCGAGGGACTCGGCCGCCCGGCCGAGGTTGCGCACGGTGGAGGCGAGCTGGATGTGCGCTTCGACGCGGGCGCGGCCGGCGAGCCCGAGTTCGATCGCGCGTCGGTAGAGCGGCTCGGCCTGCTCCTCGAGGCCTGCGGAGTCGCGGGCCCCTGCCGCCTCGAACGGCCCGCGCGGGTCGCCGTCGGGCAGTTCGGCGACGAGCGCGTCGATGTGCTCGATCACCGCCCGCTCCCCCAGCTCCGACGCCGAGTCCCAGACGGCGTCGACGCGTCGCTGCCAGTCATCCATCGATCGGACCTCCTCGATGCTCCCGGAGACGACGGACGGGGCCGGGCACGACTGCCCGACCCCGTCGCGTGGTCGTCCGACCGGCGCTGTGTACTATTCGGCGTCGGCCTTCTTCGTGGTGCGCTTGCGAGCCGGCTTCTTCTCCTCGGCCGGAGCCTCGTCGGCGGCGGCGTCCTCGGCAGGCGTCTCGTCGGCGGCCTTCTTGGTGGAGCGCTTCCTCGCGGGCTTCTCCTCCTCGGCGGGCGCCTCGTCGGCGGCGGCCTCTGCCTCGTCATCGGCGACGGCGGTGAACTCGGAGAGGTCGACCGCGTTGCCCGCGGCATCCGCGACCTTCGCCTTGCCGAGCGCGATCGCGAGCGCCTTGTTGCGCGCGACCTCGCCGACCATGGCGGGGATCTGGCCGTTCTGGCTGAGGATCTGCACGAACTCGTTCGGGTCCATGCCGTACTGGGCGGCACCCTGCACGAGGTACTGCGTGAGCTCCTCCTGCGAGACCTGGACCTTCTCGGACTCGGCGATCTTGTCGAGCACGATCTGCGTCTTGAAGGCCTTGGTGCTGGCCTCGGTGACCTCGGCGCGGTGCTCGTCGTCCTCCAGGCGACCCTCGGACTCGAGGTGGCGGTGCACCTCGTCCTCGATGACGCTGTCGGCGACCGGGACCTCGACCAGCTCGAGGAGCTTGTCGACGAGGAGGTCGCGGGCCTGGGTGCCCTGGCCGAACGACTTGTTCTTCGCGACCTGCTCCTTGAGGCTCGCGGTGAGCTCGTCGAGCGTGTCGAACTCGCTGGCGATCTGCGCGAAGTCGTCGTCGGCCGCGGGGAGCTCGCGCTCCTTGACGGCGGACACGGTCACGGTGATCTCGGCGGTCTCGCCCTGGTGGTCGCCGCCGAGGAGCTTCGACTCGAACGTGGTCGTCTCACCGGCGGTCAGCGACTCGAGGGCCTCGTCGATGCCCTCGAGCAGCTCGCCCGAGCCGAGCTCGTACGACACGCCGCTGGCGGTGTCGACCTCGGTGCCGTCGATCACCGCGACGAGGTCGAGCGTCACGAAGTCGCCCGTCTTCGCCGGGCGGTCGACCGTGATGAGGGTGCCGAAGCGGCTGCGCAGGCGTTCGAGCTCCTCGGAGACCTCGTCGTCGGCGACCTCGACCGAGTCGACCGTCAGCTCGAGGCCCGCATAGTCGGGCAGCTCGATCTCGGGGCGCACGTCGACCTCGATGGCGAGCAGGAGGTCGCCGGAGAAGTCCTTCTCGTTCGGCCACTCGACGATGTCGGCCGACGGGCGACCGAGCGGACGGAGCTCGTGCTCGGCGACCGCCGCGCGGTAGAAGCCGTCGAGGCCCTCGTTGACCGCGTGCTCGAGCACGGCGGCCTTGCCGACCCGCTGGTCGATGATGGGCGCGGGCACCTTGCCCTTGCGGAAGCCGGGCACGTTGATCTGCTCGGCGATGTGCTCGTAGGCGTGGGCGATGCTGGGCTTCAGCTCATCGGGCGTCACCGAGATGGTGAGCTTCGCGCGCGTCGGGCTCAGCTTCTCAACCGAAGTGGTCGGCATGGGGAAGTTTCTCCTGTTGTGTGAAGTACGTGGTCGAGCCGATGCGACTCGTCGGGGCGACAGGATTCGAACCTGCGACCTCCCGCTCCCAAAGCGGGCG
>DASTKY010000216.1:0-4902 GCA_035715495.1 Gaiella sp.
ACCGAGAGCGGGTTGAACGGCTGGTCGACCGAGCCGAGCGGCGTCGACTTCGTCACCTTGCCCCGCTCCGAGGTCGGCGAGTACTGGCCCTTCGTCAGCCCGTAGATCCGGTTGTTGAAGAGGAGGATCGTGAGGTCGACGTTGCGGCGCAGCGAGTGGATCAGGTGGTTGCCGCCGATCGAGAGCGCGTCGCCGTCACCCGAGACGACCCAGACCGAGAGGTCGGGGCGCGCGGTCGCGAGGCCGGTCGCGATCGCGGGGGCGCGGCCGTGGATCGAGTGCATCCCGTACGTCTGCACGTAGTACGGGAAGCGCGCCGCGCAGCCGATCCCGGAGACGAAGACGAGGTTCTCGCGGGGGATGCCGAGCTCCGGCAGGAACGACTGCACGCCGGCCAGGATCGCGTAGTCCCCGCAGCCCGGGCACCAGCGCACCTCCTGGTCGGACTTGAAGTCCTTCGCGGTCAGCTGGACGAGCCCGTTCCCTGGTGTCATCGCTCGATTCCTCGCTCGTTGTCGCCGGTCGTCATGCCGTCCCGAGGGCGATGATCGCGTCCTCGAGCTCCGCGGCCGTCAGCGGCCTGCCCCGCACCTTCGTGTAGGAGACGACGTCGACCAGGTACTCGGCGCGCAGCAGCAGCGCGAGCTGGCCGAGGTTCATCTCCGGGACGAGCACCTTGCGGTAGCGCCTGAGCACGTCGCCGGTGTTCCGCGGGAACGGGTTCAGATGGTGGAGGTGCGCGTGCGCGACGCGGACCCCGCGCTTGCGGACGCGCCGGATCGCCGCGCCGATCGGCCCGTAGGTCGAGCCCCAGCCGACGACGAGGAGCTCGGCCTCGCCGTCCGGGTCGTCGACCTCGAGCTCGGGGATGTCGGCCGCGATGCCGGCGACCTTCTGCGCGCGCAGCCGCACCATGTGGTCGTGGTTGTCCGCGTCGTACGAGATCGCCCCGGTCACGTCGGCCTTCTCCAGCCCGCCGATGCGGTGCTCGAGCCCGGGCGTCCCGGGGATCGCCCACGGGCGCGCGAGCGTCACGGGGTCGCGCAGGTACGGCTCGAACGGGCCGTCGCCCGGCTCGGCGAACGTGGTCGTCAGGTCCGGCAGCGTCGCCGCGTCCGGGACGAGCCAGGGTTCGGAGCCGTTCGCGAGGTACGCGTCCGAGAGGAGGTAGACGGGCGTCCGGTACTTGACCGCGAGGCGCACGGCCTCGATCGCCGCGTCGAAGCACTGGGACGGGGTCGAGGCGGCGACGACCGGCACGGGGCTCTCGCCGTTCCGGCCGAAGAGCACCATCAGCAGGTCGGCCTGCTCGGGCTTCGTCGGCATGCCGGTCGACGGGCCGGCCCGCTGGATGTCGAGGATCACGAGCGGGAGCTCGAGCGCGATCGCGAGGCCGACGGTCTCCGCCTTGAGCACGACGCCCGGGCCCGCCGACGCGGTGACGCCGAGGGCGCCGCCGAAGGACGCGCCGACGGCGGCCCCGACCGCGGCGATCTCGTCCTCGGCCTGGAACGTGACGACGCCGAACTCCTTCTTCCCCGCGAGGTCCTCGAGGATCGACGAGGCGGGCGTGATCGGATACGCACCGAGGAACAGCGGGAGCTGTGCGAGCTTCGACGCCGCGATCAGCCCGAACGAGAGCGCCGTGTTGCCGGTGATCTGGCGGTAGGTGCCGGGCGCGAGCTGGGCGGGCGCGACCTCGTACGAGACCGCGAAGTCCTCGGAGGTCTCGCCGTAGTTCCAGCCGGCGCGGAACGCCCTCGTGTTCGCGTCGACGATCTCGGGGCGCTTCGCGAACTTCGCCGCGATGAACGCCTCCGTTCCGTCGGTCGGGCGGTTGTAGAGCCACGACATGAGCCCGAGCGCGAAGAAGTTCTTCGAGCGCTCGGCCTCGCGCGGCGTGATCCCGTCGACCTCCTTGAGGGCGCCGACGGTCATCGAGGTGAGCGGCACCTCGTGCACGTGGTAGTCGCCGAGCGACCCGTCCTCGATCGGGTTCGCCGCGTAGCCCGCCTTCTGGAGCGTCCGGTCGCCGAACGCGTCCGCGTCGACGATCACGGTGCCGCCCTTGGGCAGGTCGCCGATGTTCGTCCGGAGCGCCGCCGGGTTCATGGCGACGAGCACGTCGGGCCGGTCGCCCGCCGTCAGGATGTCGTGGTCGGCGAAGTGGACCTGGAACCCGGAGACGCCCGGCAGAGAGCCGGCCGGGGCGCGGATCTCCGCGGGGAAGTCCGGAAAGGTCGCGAGGTCGTTGCCGAGCGTCGCGGTCTCGCTCGTGAAGCGGTCGCCCGTGAGCTGCATTCCGTCACCCGAGTCGCCGGCGAAGCGGATGATGACCCCGTCGAGCTGCTCGACCTTCTTCGGCGTGCTCACGGGAACAGGGTACAACGGCTGCCAAGGCCGCCGAGGAGGGATGCCGCGCAGGCGGCGGTCAGGCGGCGCGGCGCACGAGGCGGATGCCCCACGCGGCGCCGGTGGCGAAGAGCTCGTCCGCGTCGACCTCGTCGGCCCAGCCGAGAAAGTGCCGGTCCGGGTCGTCCGCGGTGCAGCCCTCGACCGCGACGCGCGTCTCCGGCGGAGACTCGCCCACGCCGGCCTCGAGCTCCTCGCGGCGGCGCTCCGCCTCCTCGGCCGCGGGCCCCTCGGCATACCCCTTGGGCATGCCGGGAGTCTACGACCGTCAGCGCTGCGCCGCGGCGCGGCGGAACGCCGCGAAGCTCGGCTTGCGCTTGCCGTCGAACGTGACGAGGCCCGACTGCCAGCCCCCGAGGCGCTGCTCGTCCCGGAGGAGAAACCAGAGGAACATGTCGATCCGCGGGTGCTTGCGCGCGAACGCCACCGCCTGCGTCAGGTAGCTCGCCTGCTTCGAGTACGGCACCCCGAAGAACTCGTCCGTGGGGTTGGTCTGGTAGCCGTACTCGGTGATCCAGATCCGCATGCTCCGGCCGTAGAGCTTGTCGAGCTCGGCCACGAGCACGTCGAAGTTGCCCAAGGTCACCGCGGTCGGCGGCTGGCCCTTGGCCCCGGGGCGCGGCTTCGTCGAGGGGGTCTCGACCGGCGAGCCGTAGTACGGGTGGTGCGCGTAGGCGTCGAAGCCGCGGGCGCCGCCGGCCTTCATCGCGCGGAGGAAGGCGACCGGGGAGACCGACGGGCGGCTCGAGTTCGGGTTGTTGTTGCCGCGGGGGCCGGTGGCGCCGCACGCGACCTTCGAGGTGCGCAGCGCCGACTTCACGCCCTGGACGACCGCGTTGCAGATGCGCGCGTAGTCGCGGCCGCTCTGGACGACCCAGGTTCCGGCGCTTCGCATGTACTGCGGCTTGAGGAAGACGGGGTTGTTCGGCTCGTTCCACGCCATCCAGGCGCTCACCTTCGGGAGCGTCACGCCGTCGGCGTTGACGAACTTCCCGCTGTAGCGCTTCTGCGCGGCCGCGGCGAAGCTGCGGAGGTCGGTGGCGTTCGTCGGCGCGACGTTCCAGCCCTTGGCGGCGTTCGCCCACGGCGGCGTCCCGATGATCGAGAAGACGACGTTGATGTTGTTCTCGACCGCGAACCGCACCGTCCGGTCGTACGTGTCCCAGTTGTAGGCGAGGTCGGTCGGGTCTGCCGGGCGACGGGGCTTGCGCGTCGCGACGCGAATGCCGGGGCCCGACCACCAGAGGTTGACGCGGAGCAGCTTCGTGCCGGTGTTCGCGAGCTGCGGGAAGATCAGCTCCGGCTCACCGTAGAGCACGGCGCCGTCGTCGAAGATCCCGACCTGCAGCTTGTTCGTCGCGCCGGCCGTCGGCGCGAGGGCCAGGACGAGGCCCGCGAGCGCCGCGACGGCGACCGCCGCGAGCCTATGCACGCGCGCGGTCTCTTCCCAGTGATGCGAGCGTGCGGCGCAGCCCCTCGTCCAGTGCGATCTCCGGCTCCCAGCCGAGCAGCTGCCGCGCGCGGGTGATGTCGGGCTGGCGCACCTGCGGGTCGTCGACGGGGAGCGCCTCGTAGACGACCTGGCTCTTCGAGCCGGTCGCGACGAGGACGGCCTCGGCGAGCTCCAGGATGGTGTACTCGCCCGGGTTGCCGATGTTGACCGGCAGGTGCTCACCGGACTCGGCGAGCAGCACGATCCCGCGGATGAGGTCCTCGACGTAGCAGAAGCTCCGCGTCTGCGAGCCGTCCCCGTAGACGGTGAGCGGCTTCTCGGCGAGCGCCTGGTGGATGAAGTTCGGGATCGCGCGGCCGTCGTTCGGCCGCATGCGGGGCCCGTACGTGTTGAAGATCCGGACGATCGAGGTGTCCACGCCCTGCTGGCGGTGGTACGCCATCGTCAGCGCCTCGGCGTAGCGCTTCGCCTCGTCGTAGACGCCGCGCGGGCCGATCGGGTTGACGTTGCCCCAGTACGTCTCGGGCTGCGGGTGGACCTCGGGGTCGCCGTAGACCTCGCTCGTCGAGGCGAGCAGGAACCGCGCCCGCTTCCACTTCGCGAGGCCGAGCGCGTGGTGCGTGCCGTACGACCCGGTCTTGAGCGAGTGCAGGGGCAGCCGCATGTAGTCGATCGGGCTCGCGAGCGCCGCGAGGTGGTAGACGAAGTCGAGGGGCTCGTCCACGTGGATCGTCTCGCTCACGTCGTGGTGGACGAACGCGAACGCGTCGTCGCGCAGGTGCTCGATGTTGGCGAGCGAGCCCGTCTCGAGGTTGTCGAGACAGAGAACGCGCTGCCCCTTCTCGAGGAGCGCCTCGCAGAGGTGGGAGCCGAGGAAGCCGGCGCCACCGGTGACGAGGGACGTCGCCATCGCGGGCGATCGTAGCGGCCGAGGAGGACGCGGATCCCGCATGCTTACGAAGTCCTCACCCCGCAGGCCGAGGGATTGTGACGCGTGTGGCGCACTGGTAGCGTCGAACCGTGGGAACGCCGCCATC
>DASTKY010000217.1:0-2196 GCA_035715495.1 Gaiella sp.
CGCCTCCGTCGCGAACCAGCGGGCGCAGATCGCCGCCGCGTCGGGCCGCTCCGCGATCTCCATCGTGTGCATCACGACGACGTCGATCGGGCGCGTCGCGCGCCGCGTGACGTTCGGGCTCTCGACGAACGGGTAGGGCACCGCCTCCTCCTCCCGCGCGGCGAGCATAGTCGGCCGCGAGTCGACCCCGGCGTGCGAGGATCGAGCCCGTGGAGCACGCCGAGCGAGACCACCGCGTTCAGGCCGCTCGGCGCGAGGAGGAGCGCGTCACGCCGCTCGAGCTCTTCTTCGACCTCGTCTTCGTGCTCGCCATCACGCAGTGCACGACCCTCATGTCGGGGAACCCGACGTGGGAAGGCGTCGCGCAGGGGCTGCTCGTCCTCGCAGTCCTCTGGTGGTCGTGGGGCGGGTATGCCTGGTTGACGAGCGTCCTCGACCCGGAGGAGGGCGCGGTCCGCCTCGCGATCTTCGCCGCGATGGCCGCACTGCTCGTCGCCGCGCTCTCGGTCCCGGGGGCGTTCGGCGACGACGCGCTGGCCTTCGCCCTGGCGTACGGCATCGTCCGGGTCGCCCACATCGCCCTGTTCCTGATCGCGAGCCGCTCGGAGCCCGAGCTCCGCCGGTCGGTGATCGGCCTCGCCGTGGGCACGACGATCGGCGTGACGCTGCTGCTCGTCGCCTCCGCGACGGACGGGTGGCTGCAGCTCGTCGTCTGGATCGTCGCGATCGCGCTCGACATGGGCCTGCCGTACCTCTTCTGGGCCGAGGGCTGGCAGCTCGTCCCCGCGCACTTCGCGGAGCGACACGGGCTGATCCTCATCATCGCGCTCGGCGAGTCGATCGTCGCGATCGGCCTCGGCTCGAACGCCGTCGTCGACATCGGCGTCGTCGTCGCGGCGACGATGGGGATCGCGATCGCCGCCGCGCTGTGGTGGATCTACTTCGACGTGACGGTGTGGGTGGCGGAGCGCCGGCTCTCCGAGGCGGAGCCCGGCCGCGAGCAGAACGAGCTCGCTCGCGACGGCTACTCGTACATGCACTTCGCGATGGTCGCGGGCATCGTCCTGCTCGCGCTCGGCATGAAGAAGACGCTCGAGCACGTCGAGGACCCGCTGAAGACCGTCCCCGCGGTGGCGCTGGTCGGCGGCGTCGCGACGTATCTCCTCGCTCTCGTCGCCTTCCGCTGGCGCCTGATGCACACGCTGAGCCGTCCGCGGACGATCGCCGCCCTGGCCGCGCTCGCCCTGCTGCCGGTCGCGCTCGAGGCGCCTGCCTACGTGACGGTCACGGCGCTCGTCGTCGTCCTCTGGACGGAGATCGTCTACGAGGTCGTGCGCTACGCCGAGTTCCGCGACCGGATCCGCCACCAGCTCGCCCGCGAGAACTCGGGTCACGGGGACGAGGCGGGCGAATGACCGAGAAGCTCTGGGCGCCGTGGCGGCTCGAGTACATCGGCGAGGCCGGCCGCCAGGAGTCGTGCGTCTTCTGCGACGAGGCGGCCGGCACACTGGGCGCCGAGAGCCTCGTCGTCGCGCGCGGCGAGCGCGCCTTCGTGCTCCTCAACAAGTTCCCGTACGCGTCGGGTCACCTGATGGTGGCGCCGGTCCGGCACGTCGCCGAGCTGGCGGAGCTCGAGGCGGACGAGGTCGCGGAGCTCCACGCCCTCGCGGTCGCGGGCATCGAGGCGCTCCGCCGCGTCTACGGCCCCGACGCCTTCAACGTCGGCCTCAACCTCGGCGCGGTCGCCGGCGGCTCGATCTCCGGTCACCTGCACCAGCACGTCGTGCCGCGCTGGGCCGGCGACACGAACTTCATGCCGGTGCTCGCGGACGTGAAGGTCGTGCCCGAGCACCTCGTCGCCACGCGCGAGCGCCTGCGCGACGCGTGGCCCCCGTGATCCGCGAGCTCGCCGAGAACCCCAACCTCCACCAGGCGGTCGGACCGGGCCGACGGCTCCACCGCGACCCGCGGGGACGCTTCGCGATCTACCTCGGCGAGGGCCGCTCGCCGCACGCGGCGACCGTCCAGCGCGTCCGCGTCGGTGCCGACGACGTCGCGGGCGTGCTCGCCGAGATCCGCGCGCTCCTCGCCGCCGAGGGGCGTGAGGGCGCCGAGTGGGAGCTCGGCGAGTCGAGCGAGCCGCCCGACCTGGCCGCGCGGCTGCTGGAGCTCGGTCTCGACTCGGACGAGGACGAT
>DASTKY010000218.1:0-2726 GCA_035715495.1 Gaiella sp.
CCGTCTCGTCGCTCCCGTGGGGTGTCGTACCCGTTGAGACGCGCCTGACGGCCCGAACTCATCGGCCGCCGGGGTCGGGCCGGAATGCCGCACGGAGCGTGATTCCATCCCTCGAACGCGGGACGTACGGCTGGGTGGACCTCGACCTCCGGTCGTATACGCCGCGGCCGGACCTGGAATAGGCTCCGCTGATGGTCGAGCGGCTCGACGAGGAGCGTCTCGAGATGCTCCGCAGCTGGGGCACAGGGCTCTCCACCTCGAGCCGCGACGAGCTGCGGGCGGCGGGACGGGCGATCCTGATGCTGGTCGAGGAGGTCGACCGGCTGCAGGTCGACGTCTGGAACGCCCGCGCGGCGGTGAACCAGGCGGTCGAGCAGCGCTCGTCGCAGTCGCTCGCGTCCACGCTGCGCGAGCGATTGGCGCAGCGGCCGCAGACGGGCGAGCCCGGCGCCTGAGCTCAGTTGTCGCGCCGGACGAGCGCGACGGACTGCGCGTCGAGCCACGTGCCGAACCGCGCCGGGTCGAGGAGCTCCGGGAGCCGCGCGCTCCGCTGGACGTAGCCGTCGCGGACGCCGAGGCCGCCCCACGCCTCGAGCAGGCCCGGCTCGACGCGGTAGGCGCCGCTCCGGTAGGTCGCGAACGACAGGCAGCGGTCGAAGCGGCCCGACGTCGCAGGGCGGCCGAAGACGACGATGTCCGTCTCGCCGACGCGGCGTCGGCGGGTGTGCGCGTTCTCCCCGCGCCGGCCCGGCGGGACCTCCCGGGCGGCGACGATCGCCTCGACGGTCAGCAGGCCGATCAGCGCGTAGACGAGGCGTCGCTCGCGGACGTCGCGCAGCCCCGCGTAGAAGACGAGCGCGTCGCCCGGCCCGAGCTTCGACCGGATCTGACGCCCCCGCTCGCCTCGGTCGCCGTAGGTGAGGTGCCGAAAGTCGGGATCGGCGTGCGCCTGGACCGCCCGAAGGCGCTCCGGCAGCGCCGTGCCGAGCCGCTCGACGGCCGGCGCCCAGCGCCCGAGGGGCGCGGCGTGGCGCCGGAGGATCGGCTCCGGCTCCGTGATCGGGACGTAGGCGAAGTCGCCGGACGCGTGGTCGACGGGCGCGTTCCAGCGCCCCCCGACCTCGGTGCCGTCCGCCCCGACCCGGACGAGCAGCGCGCGGGCGCCCTTCACGCCCCGAGCCTACGGGCACGCGTCGGGCCGGGGGCTCAGTCGGCGGCGAGCGCCCGGGCGAGCACCGGGTCGCGCCCGGCCAGGAAGTCCTCGACGGTGAGCTGCACCGCCACGTCGGGTCGCGTCGTCAGCGCGCTCGGCCGCCCGTAGCGCTGGTAGGAGGTGGCGACCCGGGCGATGAGGCCGGTCGACGGCAGGTCGACGGTCGTCGAGTCGCCCCACTGGCTCGGGGCGCCGCCCGTCGCCTCGCCGATCAGGCGCACCCGCGGGAGCGCGTCGACGTCGGCGGCGAAGTTGCCGGCGGCCGAGAACGTCGCCCGCCCGATCAGGAGGGAGACCGACCGCGTGCGGGAGAGACGTCCCATCACGTCCAGCAAGGCCCCGTACGTCATGTTGTTGCCGCCGTGGTTGAGGCGCACGTCGACGACGACGCTGCGCACACGCGGCTTGCTCGCGAGCGCGAGGAGACGCCGGGAGACCGTGTACGTCTCGTCGGTCGTCAGGTGATAGCCGAGGTAGACGGCGCGGCCCCGGTCGAGGGTCGTGAGCCACTGCGTCCGCTCGGGGGCGCGGAGCCAGACGGGCTGCGTCCCCGACGGGCGCCGGGGCGTCGCGAGGATCGACCCGACGGAGGCGAACGACGACGCCGTCACCGGCGCGACCGTCTCGACGCGCCCGTCGGCGAAGGCGAACCGCGTGGTTCCGCCGTCGATCAGGCCGAGGCCGACGAGCACCTCCTCCGTGACGAGGAACTCGGGGAGGAGGTCGAGCACCGTCGCCGGGTTGTCGCGCGGGACGAGCGGTCGCACGGCGGTCAGGAGGCGGTCGACGGGGACGTCGTCGATCGCCGTCAGCCGTGCGCCTGCGAGCGGCTCCCGACCGGGCGCGGCGATCACGTGCATCCCGCTCGGGAACGCGTAGAGGCGGAGCGGGAAGACGTGGAGCGGCCGCGGGTGCTGGTCGTAGGGGTAGATCGCCGTGTGCCCGTTGCGGGCGCCGGCGAGCGCGATGAGGCGCATCAGCCCGACGACGAGCTCCGGCCGCGAGAGGCGCGGCGCGCGAGCGGCGAGCGCGGCCGTCTCCGCGCGGAAGCGCGCCTTCGGCGTCGAGGCATAGGGGCTCGGATGGGAGCGCTCGTAGCCGTCGGCGAGGGCGCGCACGTCGCTCGCGGGGGTCGGGGCGGCGGACGCCGCCGTCCCGACCGCGACGAGCGCGACCGCGCCGAGGACGAGCGCGGGGCGCCTCACCGCCCGAGCTCCTCCAGCACCCAGTCCGCCCACGCGACGTCCTGCTCGGCGCGCTCGATCGCGCGGCGCAGCTCGAACCAGTGGAACCGGTCCGGCCCTTCGCGCGTGTTGGTCGGCTCGAGCTCCCGGTACCCGGCGAGCCGGGCGCGGGCCGTCTCCCGGAAGCGCTCGACGTGGGCGGCGAGCGTGGCGCTCGGCATCAGCGACCCGACGAAGAGGCGCAGGTGGAAGGCGGCCTCGCCGCCCGCGTCGTCGGCGAGCCAGGCGTCCAGCGCCTCCCGGCCGGCGCGGGTCGGCGTGTAGACCTG
>DASTKY010000219.1:0-3298 GCA_035715495.1 Gaiella sp.
GGGCGACGCGGCCCGGCTCGGCGCGGTCGTCGAGGGGGCCGTGCGGTTCGCGCTCGACCACGCCTACCCCGACGACGACGACGGCGAGCTGGAGGTGACGCTCGAGGCCGGCGACGGCGTCGTCGAGGTCGTCGTGCACGACTGGGGCCTGCCGCTGACGAGCGCGGGCGGTGACCTCGGGCCGCTGCCGGAGCCGCTCGCCTCGCTCGACGCCGAGGACGTGCAGCTCCTGAACCTGGGGTCCCAGGGCAAGCGGCTGACGGCGCGCGTGCCGGTCGCCGCGGGCGGCGCGGTATCGCCGAGCCGCCATCACGTCGACGCCGCGCCCCGGCGCGCCCGAGCGGGCGCGGAGACGGACGACGCGATCGACGTGCGGGCGGCCTCGCCCGCCGAGGCCGAGGCGATCGCGCAGCTCCTCTACGAGAACTACCACCTCAGCTACGTGCACGCCGACTTCTATCGGCCGCGGTACCTGGAGCACGCCCTCCGGTCGGGCGCGCTCGTCTCGTCGCTCGCCGTGCACGAGGGGCAGGTGGTCGGCCACCACGCGGTGATGCCCCTCCCGGGAGTCCCCTCCGCCGAGACCGGTGCGGCCGTCGTCCACTCCGCCTACCGCGGCCTCGGGATCTTCGGCCGCCTGTTCGAGCGGACGCTCGGAGCGGCGAGCGAGCGCGGGCTCGCCTCGGTCTTCGGCGACGCGGTCACGATCCACCCGTTCAGCCAGCGCGCCGAGCGCGCGCAGGGCTACCGGGAGACAGCCCTCCAGCTCGGGATGGTCCCGGCGCAGACCACGATGCGCGGGTTCGGCGGGGACGGGCCGGGTCGACGCACGGCCACCCTCCGCTCCTACCGCTCGCTCGACACGCGCCAGCGCGAGGTCGCGCTCCCGGACGCGTACCGCGAGCTGCTCGAAGGCGTCTACGCCAACGTCGGCGTCGCGCTGGAGGCGCGGCCCGCCGCGCCTCCGGTCGAGGGCGAGGCGGTCACGGCGGACCTCGACGAGCCGCGCGCGCTCGGCTTCCTGCGCCTTCGGCGCTGGGACGGCGAGGCGCGCACGGAGCTGCACCACGCCGTGCGCCACCTCCTGGCGCGCCACGTCGACGTCGTCTACGCCGACCTCGATCTCGTCACGGTCGAGGCGCTCGACGACGCGAGCGCCGCGCTCAACGAGCTCGGCTTCTTCGCGGCGGGCCTCGTCCTCGACGGGCGGGACGGCCACGATCACCTCCGGCTGCAGCTGCTCGACTCCGAGGAGATCGAGCTCGACGCGATCGTCTGCGACTCGCCGTTCGCGCAGGACCTCGAGCGACAGGTGCGGGAGGACCGTGCCCGCGTCGTCGCGTGAAGGCCGGCGCCAGGCCTTCCCGGAGCCCTCTGCGCGACGCCCGGCCGAGCGCTCGCCGCGCGGCCAGCAAGATGTGGGCGATCGGCTAGTCCTCGTGCGGCCGCCGCACGCGATACTGCCGAGCGGGTGGGCCCCCAACCCCCTCGGGGCCTCACGCCTACCGCTCGGCGTCGCGGCCGCCCGCGGCGCCCCGGTAGGGTCGGCGGCGGGTGACCGCTCCACCGAGTCCCACGCTCTCGGCATCGCAGCTCGCGCGGCTCGCCGCGCTCGGCGAGGAGCGGACGGCGCGTGCCGGCGACGTGCTCTACGGCGTGGGCGACCGGACGTACCCGTTCATCGCGATCCTCGAGGGCGAGGTGCAGATCGTCGACGCGGCCGGTCACGAGATCGTCCGCCACGGGCCGTCCGGCTTCCTCGGCGAGATGAACCTCCTGACAGGTCAGACCGTGTTCGTCACGGCGGTCGTGACGCGGGCGCTGCGCTACGTGGCGGTCGAGCGCGACGCGCTGCGGGCGCTCCTGTTCGACGACGGCCCGCTCAGCGACCTCGTCCTCGCGACCTTCATGGAGCGGCGCGAGGCGTTGCAGCAGGTGGAGGGGCTCGGAGTCGAGATCGTCGGCCCGCACGCGTCCGTCCCGACGATGCGGATGCTCGACTTCGCGCGGGCGAACCACATCCCGTACTCGTGGCAGGACGCGTCGCCGCCGGAGCCGGGTGAGCTCCCCCTCGTCCGGTTGCCGGGCGGACAGGAGCTCCGAGGGCCGACGACGGGGCAGGTGTCGCGCGCGCTCGGGATCGGCCTCGAGCTCGCACAGGTCGAGGAGGTCGATCTCCTCGTCCTCGGCGGCGGCCCGGCCGGTCTCGGCACCGCCGTGTACGGCGCCTCGGAGGGCCTCGCGACGCTCGTCGTCGAGAAGACGGCGCTCGGCGGCCAGGCCGGCTCGTCACGCCGCATCGAGAACTACCTCGGGTTCCCGGCAGGGATCAGCGGCTCGGAGCTGACGAGCCGCGCCGTGACCCAGGCCCGCAAGTTCAACGCCAGGACCGCGAGCCCGTACCGCGCCGAGTCGCTCCGCTCGGACGGCGGGCGCCACATCGTGCGCCTCGAGGAGGGCAACGAGGTGGCGGCCCGGGCCGTCGTCCTCGCGACCGGCGCGCACTACCGCCGCCTCCCAGTCGAGCGCCTGTCGGAGTTCGAGGGTCTGACGGTCTTCTACGCGGCCGGGCCTCCCGAGGCCCACCTCTGCGGCGCGTCGCGCGTCGCCGTGGTCGGCGGCGGCAACTCGGCGGGGCAGGCGGCCGTGTGGCTCTCGCGGGTCGGCGCGCTCGTCACCCTGCTCCATCGCCGCGAGGACCTGCGCGAGACGATGTCCGCCTACCTCGTGCGCGAGCTCGAGCGAGTCGGCGTCGCGGTGCGCGACGAGGCGGAGATCGCATCTCTCCACGGCGAGGACGGCCGGCTCGAGGCCGTCACCCTCACGAGCGGCGAGCAGCTGCCGTTCTCGTTCCTCTTCCTGTTCCTCGGGGCGGAGCCGTGCACCGAATGGCTCGACGACGTCGTCGCTCGCGACGAGGACGGGTTCGTCCTCACCGGCACGCCGGCCGGCGCCGACAGCCTGCTCGAGACGAGCGTCCCCGGGGTCTTTGCGGCGGGCGACGTCCGCTCGGGCTCGACGAAGCGGTGTGCGACCGCCGTCGGCGAGGGGGCGATGGCCGTGCAGCTCGTGCACCGCCGGCTCGCGGCGTCCGCGGCGACCTGCCGATCCGGGACGCGATCGGTCGGTCACCGGACCGACACGCGCCGGCCCGTGCGGAGCACGTACCGTCGAGACATGGTCGACGAGGTCGAGGATCGGACGCTCCGCTGGGACGGCTGCGTGAACGTGCGCGACGTCGGCGGGCTCCCGACCGAGGCCGGCGGCGTGATCCGAAAGCGCGCCCTCGTCCGGGCCG
>DASTKY010000220.1:0-5160 GCA_035715495.1 Gaiella sp.
GTGCTCGTCGTCGAGGTGACCGACGACGGCTGCGGCGGCGCGACGCCGAGCGAGGGCTCAGGACTGGGCGGCCTCCGCGATCGCGTCGAGGCACTCGACGGGCTCTTCGAGGTGCACAGCCCGCCCGGCCAGGGCACGCGCATCCACGCGCAGCTCCCGCTCGCGATCGAGACCTGAGAGCCCTCGACCGTCTCCGGACGGGTACCGCTTGACAACCCTCCGGCCACCTGATTGGATGGCCGCGTCGAACCCCGTAGCTCTTCGGAGTCGCGGGGTTCGGCATTTTTCGTGGTCCTGCCGCCGGTAGCGTCAGGCGCGTGGACTCCCCGCCGCTGATCGAGGCCCGCGGCCTGTCGAAGCGCTACGGGGACGTCCTCGCGGTCGACGGGATCGACTTCGCGGTCGCGCGCGGCGAGACCTTCGGCTTCCTCGGGCCGAACGGCGCGGGCAAGAGCTCGACGATGCGCATGATCGGCACCGTCTCGCCCGTCACGGCCGGGACGCTGCGCGTGCTCGGCCGCGACCCGCTGCACGACGGGCCGGCGATCCGGCAGCGGCTCGGGGTCGTCCCCCAGGAGGACAACCTCGACCTCGAGCTCCTCGTCGGCGAGAACCTGCAGGTGTACGGGCGCTTCTTCGGGCTGCCGCGCGACGTCATCGCGCGCCGCACCGAGGAGCTGCTCGACTTCGTGCAGCTGACCGACCGGCGCACGGACAAGGTCGACTCGCTCTCGGGCGGGATGAAGCGCAGGCTCACGATCGCCCGCGCGCTCGTCGCGAGCCCGGAGCTGCTCCTCCTCGACGAGCCGACGACCGGGCTCGACCCGCAGGCCCGCCACGTCCTCTGGGACCGCCTCTACCGCCTCAAGCAGCAGGGTGTGACGCTCGTGCTGACCACGCACTACATGGACGAGGCCGAGCAGCTCTGCGACCGGCTCGTGATCATGGACCGGGCGAAGATCGTCGCCGAGGGCTCGCCGCGGGAGCTGATCGAGCGCCACGTCGAGCGCGAGATGGTCGAGCTCCGGTTCGGCGCCTCGGTGAACGGCCTGCCCTCGCTGGCCGACCTTGGCGACCACGTCGAGGTCCTGCAGGACCGCATCGTCATCGGCGCTGCGAACGGCGACGCCGTGGTCGACGCGGTCCATGCCCGCGGGATCCACCCCGAGACCGTGCTCGTGCGGCGGGCCTCGCTCGAGGACGTCTTCCTCCGCCTCACGGGCCGGACGCTGATCGACTGATGGCCGTCGGACGGGTCGCGGCCGTCGTGGGCTGGCACGCCCGCGGGTACCGGCGCATGTGGTTCGGGACGATGACCGTCTCGTTCCTCAACCCGATCTTCTTCCTCCTCGCGATGGGGGTGCTCCTCGGGACGCTCGTCGACCGCTCCGACCCGGATCTCGACGGGCTCAGCTACCTCGAGTTCGTCGCGCCGGGGCTGCTCGCCGCGACCGCGATGCAGACCGCCGCGAGCGTCACGACGTTCCCGGTGCGCGCCGGCCTCAAGTGGTGGCGGACGTACCACGCCGTGGTCGCGACCCCCGTGCGCGTCGGGGAGCTCGTCACGGGCGTCGTCGCCTGGGCCGGCGTCCGCGTCCTCCTCGCCGTCGGCGCGTTCGCCCTCGTCGCGGCGATCGCAGGCGCGTTCGCCTCCCCGCTCGCCGCGCTCGCCCCGTTCGCGGCGCTCCTCTGCGGGCTCGCCTTCGCCGCGCTCATCGCGTCGCTCAGCGTCTGGGCGCCGAGCGACCAGTACCTGGCCGCGCTCTACCGGTTCGGGCTCGTCCCGCTCTTCCTCTTCTCCGGGGTGTTCTTCCCGATCTCGCAGCTGCCGGACTGGCTCGAGCCCGTCGCCTGGGTCACCCCGCTCTGGCACGGCGTCGCGCTCTGCCGCGACCTCGCGGCGGGGACCGTGCCGCTCTGGGGCACGGTCCTGCACGTCACGTACCTCTCGACCCTCGTCGTCGTCGGCACGGTCCTGGCGGTCCGCGGCTGCGCCCGGAAGCTCGAGCAGTGAGCGCGTTCGAGACCCCACTCCGGGTCCTCCCGCGGCTTCCGTTCGGGTCGCGGCGGTCGTGGCGCCTCGTCGAGCGGAACCTCGCGAGCTCGCGCGACTCCTGGCTCGTGTTCGTCTCCGGGTTCTTCGAGCCGCTCTTCTACCTCCTCGCCCTCGGCGTCGGCGTCGGGGCGCTGGTCGGCGACCTCGTCGTCGACGGCGAGGCGGTGTCGTACCGCGACTTCGTCGCGCCGGCCCTGCTCGCGGCGTCGGCGATGAACGGGCCGCTCTACGAGTCCGGGAACGTCTTCTTCAAGCTCAAGTACGCGAAGACGTACGAGGGGGTGCTCGCGACGCCGCTCACCGTACGCGACGTGGCGCTCGGCGAGCTGACCTACACGCTGCTCCGCGGGACGGTCTACGCGACCGGCTTCGTCGCGGTCATGCTCGTCCTCGGCGTCATGAACTCGCCCTGGGCCGTGCTGGCGCTGCCCGCGGCGCTCCTCGTGTCGGCCGCGTTCGCGGCCGGCGGCGTCTTCTCGGTGACCCTGATGCGGAGCTGGGCGGACTTCGCCTTCGTCGAGGTCGTGACGCTGCCGATGTTCCTCTTCTCGACGACGTTCGTCCCCGCCGACGACTATCCCGGCGTCGTCACGTGGCTCCTGCCGCTGACGCCGCTCTACCACGGCGTCACGCTGCTCCGGTCGCTGACCCTCGGCGACGTGGGCTGGCTCGCCCTCGTGAACGTCGCCTACCTCGTCGCGATGACGGTCGTCTTCCTCGTGCTCGCCGACCGGCGGCTCGCACGGCTCCTGCTCAAGTAGCGCGGGTCACCACGGCAGCTCGCGCCCGTCCGCATGGACGAACGAGCCGCTGCGGGAGGCATCGAGCTCGTCGAGCTGCGCGATGAGGCCCTCCGCGGCCTCGGCGGGCTCGACGTTCCCCGAACCCCGCGTCATCTCGGTCCGCACGAAGCCCGGGTGCAGCGCAACGACGTGGATTCCGCGCGGGCGCAGCTCGTGGGCGAGGTTCGCGGTCGCGAGGTTGAGCGCGGCCTTGGACATGCGATAGCCGTACGTGCCGCCGGAGGGGCCGTCGCCGATCGAGCCCGCCATGCTGGAGACGAAGCCGAGCTTCGCGCCGGGCTCGAGCCGCGGCAGCAGCGCCGTCGCGATCCGCAGCGGGCCGAGCGTGTTGACCTCGAACTGCCTGCGGGCGCCGTCGAAGTCGATCCCGTCGGGCTCACCGAGCAGGATGCCCGCGTTCGCGATCACCACGTCCGGGACGTCGTCGCCGACCGCGGCGGCGAGGGTCTCGCCGACGTCGTCCGCGGCGAGGTCGACGCCGTCGAGCACGCGGCAGCCGACCGCGTCCAGCTCCGGTGAGCTCGCTCGGCACGTCGCGATCACCGTCTCGCCGCGGTCCTGCAGCTGCCGGGCGAGCTCGAGCCCGATCCCGCGGTTCGCCCCGATCACCAGCCACGTGCCCATCGTCTCTCCGATCGTCGCTCCGTCCGACCGGCGCACCGTAGCGGCGCACGCCCGGCCCGTCGCCCTCCGGCCGCCGCCGGAGCTGGTCATACACTCGTCGCCCATGAGCGCGACGGCCACGGCACCGGAGGCGGCGCGCCGCGACCTCGCGTCCCTCAGGTGGCTCGTGCTCGTCGGGCTCTCGGCGGTCGCCGGCGTCGCCCTCCGCGTGTGGGTGTACCGCTCCTCGATGGGCCTCCCCGACAGCGACGAGGCGGTCGTCGGCCTCATGGCCCTCCACGTCCTCGACGGCGAGCTCCCGGTCTTCTTCTGGGGCCAGGGGTTCGGCGGCTCGCAGGAGGCGCTCCTCACCGCTCCGCTCTTCTGGGCCTTCGGGCCGAGCTGGCTCGCGCTCCGGCTCGTCCCGATCGCGCTCACGGCCGCTGCGGCGCTCGTCGTGTGGCGCGTCGGCCGACGGACGATCGGCGAGCAGGCCGCGGTCGTCGCCGGCTGCCTCGCGTGGATCTGGCCGCCGTTCCTGATCCAGCGCCTCACCCACCAGTTCGGCTTCTACGCCGGCGGGCTCCTCTACTCCGCGCTGCTGCTGCTCGTCGGCCTCCGGCTCGTCGAGCGCCCGAGCCGGATGCGCGCCGCGGCGTTCGGGCTCGTGATCGGGCTCGCGCTGTGGCAGAGCGCCCAGGTGCTGCCGATCGCCGTCGCCGTCGTCGCGTGGACGCTCTGGAAGCAGCCGCGCTGGCTGCGCCAGGCCTGGATCGCGGTGCTGCTCGCGATCGTGGGCGCGCTGCCGTCGCTCCTCTGGAACGCGCGGCACGACTGGGGCTCGCTCGAGTCGACGATCGCGAACACGACGTCGTACGCGCACCGCCTGCGCATCTTCCTCTCCCCCCTGCTCGGGATGCTGCTCGGGCTCCGCACGCCGTACACGCAGGAACGGCTCCTCCCGTCCGTCCTGACGCTGCTCGCGTACGCGGCGCTCGCGGGGCTCTTCGCCTACGGCGCCTACCGCGCGCGGCACCGGGCGGCGTCGCTCCTCTACGTCGTGGCCGCGGTCTTCCCGTTCGTCTACGCCCTCGCGCCGCAGACGCTCTTCAGCCAGGAGCCCCGCTACCTCCTCGTCCTCAGCCCGGTCGTCGTCCTCCTGGTCGCGCAGCTCGCCACGACGTACTGGCGCGGCGTCGCCGTGCTCGGCGTCGCGCTCGCGGTCAGCGCGGCCACACTCGGGCGGATGGAGACGTACCTCGACGAGGTGCCGGCCCAGCCGCCGAAGGCGCCGCGCGACCTCGCGCCACTCGTCGCGACGCTCGACCGGCTGGGCGTCGACCGCGTGTACGCCGACTTCTGGCTCGCGTACCGGCTGACGTTCGACACCGACGAGCGGATCGTCGCCGCCCAGAACAAGCTCGAGCGGGTCGGCCTCGTGAACGGCGACCTGCTCGCGTCCCGCCACCCTTTCATCCGCCGTCGCGCGTACGAGCGGGAGGTCGAGCAGGCGCCGCACGGCTTCGTCTTCTTCGACGCCTCGCTGCGCGAGGGCGCCGATCGGACGCCCGGTGCCGCCGCCGAGCGGCGCGTCCGGCAACTCGCCCGACTGACGGCGGCCCTCGAGGCGGACGGCTACCGCCCCGTCTCCGTCGGGCCCTTCGTCGTCTACGCGCGTTCGGACGGGCCGTCGGGCGG
>DASTKY010000221.1:0-3320 GCA_035715495.1 Gaiella sp.
TGGGCTGATCAGGCGCCGCGCTGCGTGACGAGCGCGCGGAGACGGCGGCGCTCCACCGGGCTCGTGAACCCGAGCGCGAGCAGCGCGAACGGGTAGGCGGCGATCAGCAGGACCGCCACGGCGAGGCTGCCGTCGACGAGCCCGCCGACCGCGGCGAGGCCGACCGCTGCGAACGCGGCCGTCGCGACGCGGCGCCATTGGTACGGCACGGGGTAGATGTGCTGCGCCCACCAGCCCATCCCGATCGCCATCGAGCCGTACGCGGCGACCGTCGCGATCGCCGCCCCGACCATCCCGTAGGCGGGGATCAGGGCGAGGTTGAGCGCGACGTTGACCGCGGCCGCGATCGCCGTCACGACCCAGTTGAACTGCGTTCGCCGCGCACGGCCGACGCCGATCGCGACGACGATGTAGGCGGCGTACGCGACGGTCGAGAACGCGAGCGGCCCGACGACGTCGGACGCCTCGGCGAACGCCTCGTCGGCGAGCAGCTCGACGAGCCACGGCGCGAGGACGCTGAGCGCGAGCGCGACCCACGCGGTGATCACGGTCAGGTACGTGAGCACGTAGGCGTAGGTCTGCCGCGCCTCGCGCTCGTCCCGGATCGAGTAGGCGAACGCGGGCCAGGCGGTGCGGAACGCGGTCAGCAGAAGCACCATCGCCGAGGCGATCCGCACGCCCACCGAGTAGACGCCCGCCTCGGCGACGTCGGCGAGCTTCACGAGGAAGAACCGGTCGCTGAAGTTCGTCACCCAGAGGAAGAGCGCCGTCGGCACGAGCGGGATCCCGAAGCGGTTCATCTCCCGCAGGAGGCCGCGGTCGAACTCGAGCCCGAGCTGCTCGCGCCGGTAGCCCAGGAGCGAGAGGTAGACGATCAGCGTGCCGCTGAAGTTCCCGACGATCACGCCGAGCGGCCCCTGCTCGTAGACGACGACCAGCAGGAGCGTGAGCCCGATCGTCAGGAAGATGTTCGCGAGGCTCGCGCACACGAACGCGACCGACCGCTCCTCGACCCGGAAGAGCGCGGTCAGCTGCTCGTAGTTGACGGTCGCCCAGAGCGCCACCCCGGCCGCGCGCACGAGGTCGGCGGCGTCGGTCGTCCCGAAGAGGAGCGACGAGAGCGGCTCGGCGAAGAGGAGGAGCAGGGCGAGCCCGAGCGTCGCGCCGCCCATCGTGAACCAGAACGAGGTCCGGAGCACGCGCCGGCGGCCGTCGTCGTCCGTCTCGTCGAAGTAGAAGCGGAAGAAGGCGCTCGTGATCCCGGCGCGGAGGACCAGGCCCATGACGGTCGTGAGCGCGAGCAGCGTCTCGATCTGCCCGTAGTCGGTGGGGCTGAGGTAGCGCGTGTAGAGCGGCAGCAGGAGGACGGCGATGACGCGCGAGACGAGGCCGCCGATGCCGTAGATCGCCGAGTGCCGGCCGAGCCGGCGGAGTTGCGCGCCGAGCCCGGCGGGCATCGCCTGCGGCCCCGGCACGGGGGTGGGCCGCGTGGGAACGGAGGCGTCGAGATCGGTGTCGCCGAGTGGGAGGGCCGGCCCGGCCTCGGCCGGCGGCGCGGTCGGGGCGGTCGTGATCTCCCGGGCGCGCGACGGCTCGAGGACGGTCTCGTACAGCGCGACGAGCTTGTCGGTGACGAGCTCCAGGTCGTGCACCTGCTCGACGTACGCGCGCGAGGCCTGGCCGATCTCGTCGCGGCCCGACGCGCCGAGCGCGACGAGCTCCTCGAGCCGCTCCTGGAGCGTCCCGGCGGTGGCGTTGACGATCGGCACCGGCACGCCGTACGCCTCCTCGGTCCGTGCGACGGCCTCGTCGTGCAGGAACGTGATGACGGGCTTGCCGAGTGCCATGCACTCGATCGCGAAGAGCCCGTACCAGCCCGCGTTGAGCTGGTCGACGACGATGTCCGCGTCGCGGTAGTGCTCGAGCGCCTCGTCGTGGCGGAGCCCCTCGATGATGCGCAGGTCGACGTCGAGCCCGTCGCAGGCGGCGAGGACGTGGTCGGTGCCCTTCCGCCGCCGGGACGACGGCGCGTGGACGACGACCGGCCGCTTCCGGCCCGACGGCGGCGCCGGGGCGATCGCCCTCAGGTCGACCCCCGGCGGGATCACGTTCGCCTCGGGCACCCAGCGGATCGCGTCGTAGCTCCCGACGATCTCCGCGCCGGCCTTCTTCCCGAAGGAGAGCTCGTCGGGGGACTTCCCGCGAATGTCGGAGCCGAGGTAGTGCATCACCGACGCCTTCCCGAACGTGCGCAGCAGCGGGAACTGGAGCGACTGCGGGACGAGCGTCAGCCCGAAGATGAAGTGGAAGAGGTCGGTGCGCGGGACGAGCTCGGCGAACGCCTTCCACTGCGCCGCCTGGCGCCGGACGAGCCCGCCGTGCAGCTCGAGCGAGCGGTCGGCCTCGGGGTGGAGCTCGTAGCGGTTGAAGACGACGAGCGACGCCTCGATCCCGCGCCGCCGGAGCGCCTCGACGTTCGACCACGGGACCCCCGCGGTGTTGACGGGGCAGTGGACGACGCGGAGTGGGCGCTTCCTCACGTGGGGGAACCCCTGGTTCCCCCACGAGCCCTCTCCTCGTGGTTACCGGCGCGGCCGGCGTCGGTCGGGCCTCCCGGCCGGCGAAGCCGGCCTCCGGCCGCGCGCGGCGCCTGACCTTGATCGTCTGCGCTCAACCGGTTCCCGACCTCCGTGAACGACGTGACCGAGGACTTCCACATGACCTATCCCCATTCGAGCTGGTCGAAGTAGCGGAGCGCCGTGCGGCCGGGGCGGATCCGCCCGCGGAGCCCCTCCAGCTCGTCGTCGGACACCTCGCCGAGGGCGCGCTTGACGCCGAGGTACGGCAGGTTCAGGTCGTCCTGGTAGACGATCGTCGAGATCCGCGGGTTGACCTCGATCACCTGCTCGCCGACGAGCTGGATGTTGAAGAACCACTCGATCCCGAGCTCGGCGACGATCCGGTCGGCGATCTCCATCAGCTCCGGCTCGTCGAGCGTGACGAAGTACATCGCGAGCCCGGCGCGCATCGCCTCGCGGGTCTTCGCGTGTCCCAGGACGACGCGCCCGCCGTCGGCGAAGCCGTCGATCGTCCGCTCGCCCCCCGTCGCGAGCTCCATCACCAACAGGTCCGGGCCGCCCTCGTCGGGCAGCAGCTCGACCGCCTCCTCGAGGCGCATCGCGACCGACCCGGGCCGCTCGTGGAGGAGCTGGTGCGCGCGGTCGACCGTCGGGTCGAGCACGCGGAACCCGCGCGACCCGGAGGAGAAGACGGGCTTGAAGCAGACGGGCCGGTCGGGGTAGCCGAGCCCACGGGCGGCC
>DASTKY010000222.1:0-2506 GCA_035715495.1 Gaiella sp.
GGGGACGACGCGCGAGGAGGCGTTCCGGCTGCTCGACGAGGCGTGGGAGCTCGGCGTGACGACCCTCGACACCGCCGATGCCTACGGGGGCGGCCGCAGCGAGTCGTTCATCGGCGCGTGGCTCGCGACGAAGGGCGCGGACGTGCGCGACCGCGTGGTCGTCGCGACGAAGACGTTCAACCCGATGACCGAGGGCGCCGACCGCGGCCTCGCCGGGCCGCGGATCCGGCGGCAGCTGGAGTCGAGCCTGCGCCGGCTCGGGCTCGAGCGCGTGCCGCTCTACCTCGCGCACGACTTCGACCCGGGCGTCCCGCAGGAGGAGACGCTGCAGGCGTTCGACGACCTCGTCCGCGAGGGCCTCGTCGGCGCGGTCGGCGCCTCCAACTTCTCCGCCGACCAGCTCGCCGAGGCGCTCGAGCTCTCGGCCCTCGAGGGGCTCACCCGCTACGAGTGGGTGCAGAACGCCTTCTCGCTCCTCGTCCGGGACGACCGCGAGACGGTCTTCCCGCTCTGCCACGAGCACGGCCTCGGGTACACGCCCTACAGCCCCCTCGCGGGCGGCTGGCTGACCGGCAAGTACCGGCGCGGGGAGCCGCCCCCGCCCGGGACGCGCATGACGATGCGCCCCGAGGGCAGCGAGCGCTTCCGGAACGACGCGACCTTCGACGCGCTCGAGGCGCTCGAGCGGCTCGCGGCCGACCGTGGGACGTCGCTCGCGGCGCTCGCCATCGCGTGGGAGCTCGAGGTGCCGGAGGTGACCGCGGTCGTCGTCGGCCCGAACACCGTCGCCCAGCTCGCGCCCGTCGTCGAGGCAGTCGGGCTCCGGCTCGCGGCGGACGACGTCTCCCGCATCGAGGCGCTCGCGGCATGAGCGTGCTCGTGCTCTCCGAGCCGGACGTCCGGGCGCTCCTCGACATGGAGTCGTGCATCGAGGCGATGGAGGAGGCGCTCGCGGCGCTCGCGCGCGACGAGCTCGCGATGCCGCTCCGCTTCGTCTTCCGCCCCGGCGGCGAGCAGCTCCTGGGCCTGATGCCGGCGCACCGCGGCGGGCAGAACCCGCTGTTCTCGCTCAAGGAGATCGTGATCGCGCCGGCGAACGCGAGCCGCGGACTCGACCCCCACCAGGGCGCGGTGCTCCTCCACGACGGGGCGACAGGGGTCCTGGAGGCGGTGCTCAACGCGTCGGCGATCACGGAGATCCGCACCGCCGCCGTGTCGGCGGTCGCGACGAAGCTCCTGGCCCGTCCCGGGGCGCGACGCGTCGCGATCCTCGGCTCCGGCGTCCAGGGCCGCTCGCACGCGGTCGCGATGCGGACCGTCGTCGAGGACGTCGAGCTGCGCGTCTGGAGCCGCGACCCGTCGCACGCCGAGGCGCTCGCGCTCGAGTCGCACGCCGTCGTCTGCGCGTCCGTCGAGGAAGCGGTGGCCGACGCGGAGATCGTCTGCACGTGCACTGCGGCCCGCGACCCCATCCTCCGTCGCGAGTGGCTCGCGCCCGGCGCGCACGTCAACGCGGTCGGGTCGTCCGTGCCCTCCGCCCGCGAGCTCGAGGCCGCCGTCGTCGCCGAGGCCTCGCTCTTCGTCGACCGCCGCGAGTCGACGGTCAACGAGTCCGGCGACTACCTGCGCGCGGTCGAGGAGGCCGGGATCGGCCCCGACCACATCCGGGCGGAGCTCGGCGAGCTCCTCGTCGGCGCGCACCCGGGGCGGAGCTCGGACGACGAGCTGACGCTCTTCAAGTCCCTCGGGCTGGCCGTCGAGGACCTCGCCGCCGCGGCGCTCTGCGTGGGCCGCGCCCGCGACCGGGGCGTCGGCGTCGAGGTGCCGTTCTGATCACGCTCGAGGCGATCGACCGCGCGCGGACGCTCACCGCGGACGTCGTCGCCGAGACGCCGCTCGTGCGGGTCGAGCTCGACGCTCCCTGCGAGCTCTGGCTGAAGCTCGAGTGCCTCCAGCCGATCGGCAGCTTCAAGCTGCGCGGGGCGTCGAGCGCGATCCGCCAGGCCGACCCGTCCGAGTGGCGCGACGGCGTCTGGACGACGAGCGCCGGGAACATGGCGCAGGGGGTCTGCTGGGTCGCGCGCGAGCTCGGCGTGCCGGCGACCGTCGTCGCGCCCGACCACGCGCCGCGCGCGAAGCTGGACGCGATCGAGCGGCTCGGCGGCCGCGTCGAGCTCGTCCCGTTCGATCGCTGGTGGGAGACGATGGAGGCGGGCGCGTACCCCGGGCTCGGCGGTCTCTTCGTCCACCCGGTGCTCGACGAGCGCGTGATGGCCGGCAACGGCGTGATCGGGCTCGAGCTGGTCGAGCGCCTCCAGGTGATCGACGCCGTGCTCGTGCCGTGGGGCGGCGGCGGGCTCTCCGTCGGGATCGCGAGCGCGCTCGCGGCGGTGTCGCCGGACACGCGGGTGGTCGCCTGTGAGCCCGAGACGGGGGCGCCGTTCGCGGCCTCCTACGCCGCGGGACGCCGGGTCGACGTCGACTACACGCCGTCCTTCGTCGACGG
>DASTKY010000223.1:0-6898 GCA_035715495.1 Gaiella sp.
GTCACCTTCCCGTACGCGAGCGTGCCGTCCTGCCCGCCGAAGATGCCCCACGGTGGATCGGATTCGTAGCGGTCGCCCTCGCACGAGACGATCGTGTCCTCGAGGAAGCGGTTGACCCGCACCATCCCGATCCCGCCGCGCCACCGGCCCGCCGCGCAGGGGTCGTCGCGCAGCTCGTAGCGCTCGGTCCGCATCGGGAAGCGCCACTCGAGCTCCTCGATCGGGTTGTTGCGGGTGTTCGCGATGAGGCAGTCCACGGCATCGAGCCCGTCCCGGCCCGGGCGGCCGCCGTACGAGCCCTCGTCGACCTCGAGGTACACCCAGTACTCGCCCTCGTCCTCGTCGTAGCCCGAGTAGGCGAGGAACCCGAGGTGCGCCGAGTTGCCGGCCGTCACCTGCTCGGGGACGATCGGCGCGAGGGCCCGCAGCGCGAGGTCGACTGCCCGCTGCACCTGGCAGAACCGCGCGAAGCACGCGCGCGGGTAGTTCGGGTTGAAGATCGACCCCTTCGGCGCGACGACGTTGACCGGCGCGAGCATCCCCTCGTTCTGCGGGACGAAGACGGGGTACGTCGCCTCGTCGAGGAAGATCATCCGCGTGATGAACGACATCGCCGAGACCGTCGTCCCCTCGAACGGGCAGTTGTAGCCGGTCGCCACCTCGTCGCTCGAGCCCGTGAGGTCGAAGGTGATCTCGTCGCCGGCGATCTCGACCGCGACCTTCACGGGCAGCTTCTCGCCGCGGCGGACGCCGTCGTCGTCGAGCCAGCCGACCTCCGTCTCGTACCGCCCGTCCGGCACCTTCGCGATCTCCTGCCTGAGCATCCGCTCGGAGTACTCGAGCCAGCCGTGCGCGGCGCCGAGCACCGCCTCCGTGCCGTAGCGGTCGAGGAGCTCGAGGTAGCGCCGACGCGCGAGCTCGCAGGCGGCGATCATCGCCCTGATGTCGCCGTTGTTGAAGCTCGGCGTGCGGACGTTCTCGAGGATGTGCTTCCAGAGCCCGTCCTGCCAGACGCCCTTCTCCTGCACCTTGAGCGCGCGGTAGATGTTCCCCTCCGACCAGTTGTCGACGAGGTCGATCGCGAGCCCCGGGTAGGCCCCGCCGATGTCGAGCACGTGCGCCGAGGCGCCGGAGAAGCCGACGAGCTCCCCGTCGGCGAAGATCGGGATCACGATCGCGACGTCGGGCGAATGGGTCGCGCCGCCGTACGGGTCGTTGTGGAGGATGACGTCGCCGTCGTGGATGTCGTCGCCGAGCAGGCGGATGACGTTCTTCACGATCTTCGGCATCGCGCCCATGAACATCGGCGTCGAGTCGGACTCGGCGAGGTTGTTCCCGTCGCGGTCGAAGAGCCCAGCGCCGAGGTCCTCGGACTCGCGGATGATCGACGAGTACGACATCCGGTAGAGGACGCCGGCCATCTCCTTCGCGATCGAGGCCAGCGCGCCGCCGATCACCCGCATCAGGATGGGCGTCGCGAGGGCGGCGCGCCGCTCCTCCGCGCTCGCCGCCGAGACCGTGCAGTCGATCACGAGGTTCCCGTGGACGTCGATCTCGGCGGTCAACCCAGGCGGGATCACGGTGGTCGTGTCGTACTGCTCGACGATCGCCGGGCCCTCGATCCGATCGCCGGCGCGGAGCCCCCCGCGCTCGTAGAACGGCGTGGGGTGGCGCTCGGCGCGCCCGCCGATGTCGAAGACGACCTCGCGCTCGAGCGTCCGTGCACGCGACGGGTCGCCGTCGCCGCGCTCGAGCTCGGGCGGCCGCAGCTCGTCGACCCTGCCGACCGCGACGACGCGCACGTTGACGATCTCGATCGCCGCGTCGAAGCGGTGGCCGTACTCGGCCTCGTGCGCGGCGTGGAAGCGCGTCTGCAGCTCCTCGACCCAGCCGTCGTCCACGGCGCCGGGCGGGACCTCCGTCCGCACCTCGTACCCCTGGCCGGCGTAGCGACAGTCCGCGAGCCGCCGCACGAGCCGCCGGTCGTCCGCGACCTCGTCGGCGTCGAGCTGGGCGACGGCCTGCGCCTCGAGCTCGTCGAAGCGCGCGGTCAGCCGCGCCGCCTCGAGCCCCCTGAGGGCATGCCGCTCCGTCGCGACGAACTCGTGCTGGAGGTCGGTCGCGAGCAGCCCCGTCGCGGCGATGATCCCGGGGTGCGGGGGCACGAGCACCCGCGCGATCTCGAGCTCGCGGGCGATGTCGCACGCGAAGAGCGGCCCGGCCCCGCCCGCGGCGACGAGCGTGAACTCGCGCGGGTCGTAGCCGCGGCGCACCGAGTTGAGCTCGATCGCCTGCGTCATGCCGAACTTCTGGATCTGGAGGGCGCCGAGCGCGGCCTCCTCGACCGTGACGCCGAGCCCCTCGGCGACGGGGCGCATCGCCTGCTCGGCGAGCTCGACGTCGAGCTGCATGCGCCCGCCGAGGAGGCCCCGGTCGGGCCGCAGGCGCCCGAGCAGGAGCTGCGCGTCGGTCGAGGTCGGCAGCTCCCCGCCGCGGCCGTAGCAGGCCGGGCCCGGATCGGCGCCCGCGGACTGCGGGCCGACCCGGAAGACGCCACCCGCGTCGAGCGAGGCGATCGACCCGCCGCCCGCGCCGATCGTGTCGATGTCGACCATCGGCACCATCGCCTGGTAGTCGCCGATCTTCGTGTCGAGCAGGTGCCGCATCCGGAGCTCCCCGCCCGCGGCCACGCCGATGTCGGCCGAGGTGCCGCCGATGTCGAGCGTGACGACGTTGTCGAAGCCCGCCACGCGTCCCGCCCAGATGCCGCCGATCAGGCCGGCGACCGGGCCGGACATGAGGAGGTTGACGGGCCGCTCGGCGGCCGACTCGACGGTCGCCATCCCGCCCGAGGACTGCATGAGCTGGACGCCGCGCTCGAGGCCCGCCTCGTCCATCGCCTGGGCGAAGCCGCCCAGGTACCGCGAGACCTTGGGCCCGACGTACGCGTTGAGGGCGACGGTCGAGAAGCGCTCGAACTCGCGGTAGAGCGGCAGCACCTCGTGCGAGACGGAGAGGAAGACGCCCGGCAGCTCCTCGAGGAGGATCCGCTTCACGCGCTCCTCGTGCGCCGGGTTGAGGTAGGAGTGGAGGAAGCACACCGCGACGGCGTCGACGCCGGACTCGCGGAGCTGCCGCGCACGGTCGCGCACCTCGTCGTCGGAGAGCTCGACGAGCACGTCCCCGTGCGGCACGGTGACGCGCTCGGCCACCGTCAGCCGGTTCCGTCGCTTGACGAGCGGCCGCGACTGCCACGGGAGCTCCTGCTGGAGCGAGAAGTTGAGCGGCTTCTTGTGCCGCGCGATGTGGAGCAGGTCGCGGAAGCCCTCGGTCGTGATCATCCCGACCTCGGCGCCCGTGTGGGTCAGCGCGATGTTCGTCGCAATGGTGGTCCCGTGGAGCAGGCTGTCGATCTCGCCGAGCTCGACGCCCGCCTTGTCGCAGAGCTCCCGGATGCCGGCGACCGTGCCGCGCGCGGGGTCGTCGGGCGTCGAGGGGACCTTGTCGACCGTGATGCGGCCCGAGGCCTCGTCGACGAGGACGAGGTCGGTGAAGGTGCCGCCGACGTCGACGCCCAGCCGCTTCATCGCGGGGCTCCTGCGGCGACGCCGATGATCTCGCGGCCGACGAGCGCCATCTGGTCGGCCTCGCCGTTCAGGTAGGCGCAGGAGATCTCGTCGATCCCCAGCTCGTAGAGGCCCTGCACCTTCGCGCGGACCTTGTCGGCGCTGCCGGCGAGCGCGAAGTCGTCGATCAGCTCGCCGGTCAGGTACTCGGTGTGCTCGGCGTCGGACGAGAGGTGGCCCGCGTAGTAGTCGTACTCGTCGCGGCTCTCCGGGAGGCGCGTCATCTCGATCGGCATGTCGTGCGTCGGGTTGCGGCGCATCGTGTCGGCGATGTGGTTGGCGCACGCGGCCGGCGCCCAGCGGCACATGTCCCAGGCGTGCTCCTGGTCGTCGCCGACCCACATGGCCGTCAGGAGCGAGAAGCGGATCTCCGACGGGTCGCGCCCGGCCTCCTCGGCGCCCGCGCGCACGTGAGCCATCGCCCAGCGGACGGCGGTCGGGTTGACGCCGACGTAGAGCATCACCCGGTCGGCGAGCGAGCCGGCGACCCTGAGGTTCCGCGGCCCGGTCGCCGACATCATGATCGGCACCTTCGGATCCTCCTCGACCCAGCGGAGGTGGACGTCGGCGCCGTTCAGCTCGACGTGACGGCCCGCGAGGAGGTCGCGCAGGATCGGGATCGAGTCGCGCAGGAACGACGTCTTCACCGGGTTCAGCCCCATCGTGCGGACGGCGCTGTCGCCGCGCCCGATCCCGAGCTCGAGCCTGCCGGGATGGAGCTGCGCGAGGGTGGCGAAGGTGCTCGCCGTCGTCGTCACGTGCCGCGTGAACGGGTTCGTCACCGCCGTGCCGACGACGATCCGCTCGGTCGCGGCGAGCGAGGAGGTCATGTAGACGACGACGTCCTGCCAGAGGATCTGGGAGTCGATGAACCACGCGTGGCTGTACCCCGCCTCCTCCGCGGCCCGCACGGAGGCGATGCACTCCTCGAAGTCCTGGCACATGAACTGGGAGCCGATGCTGCCCATGGGGCGCTCCTTCCTCAAGCGGGGGTGTCGTGGGGGAAGGCTCGGAGCTCGGCGAGGGTCTGCTCGAGCGTGTTCACCTGGCCCCAGCCGACGCGGATCATCTCGAGCGCCGGCTCGTGCAGGTGCGGGGTCGCGGTGCCGACGCACTCCTCGACGACGATCGGCTGGTAGTCGCGGAAGAGGGCGTCCTTGCAGGTCGCGCCGATGCACTGGTTCGTCAGCACGCCGGTGATCAGCACCGTCTCGGCGCCGAGCGCGCGCAGGATGCCGTCGAGGTTCGTCTCGAAGAACGCCGAGAGCCGGGTCTTCTCGACGTACCAGTCGTCCGGCCTGGGGTCGAGGTCGTCGAGGAGCTCGTAGCCCCACGTGTCGCGCCGGAGGCCGCCCTCGGCGAGGAGCAGGCGCTTCTGCATGAACGGCCCGCCGTCCTCGAGCCCGCGCGTCCCGTGCCGCGTCCAGACGATCGGGACGCCGCGGGCGCGGCATTCCTCGTTGAGCGCCTTCGTCGGTTCGATCACGCGGCGCATGTGCGAGACGTCCATCTCGTGCGTCGCGTACCAGCCGTCCGGGTGGAGGAAGTCGTTCTGGTCGTCGACGACGACATGGACGGTTCTGCCCGGCACGAGCCGCCAGGCCGAGGGGTCGTAGTAGTGCGCCTCGGACACCCGAACCTCCTCTCGTATCTGAGATACGACGAGCGTATACTCCCGGGCACCGCGTTGCAATCGACCGCCCGCATCGCTCCGATCGTCCCGCGCTACCTCCGCGACCAGGCGCTCGGCCCGCTCCGGGACGCGATCGTCACGGGCGCGCTCGCACCGGGGGAGCCGATCGTGATCGACGCGCTCGCGACGGCCTTCGGGCTGAGCTCGATGCCCGTGCGCGAGGCCGTGAAGCGGCTCGTCGCGGACGGGCTGATCGAGGAGCTGCCGCCGCGCCGCGCCCACCGGGTCGCGCCGCTGACGCGCCGGTCGGCGCTCGACGTGATCGAGGTGACGGAGACGCTCATCGTCCGCGCCTACGAGGTCGGCGTGCCTCGTCTGGACGACGCGGGGATCGTCGAGATGCGGCGCGCGCTCGATGCGGCCACCGTGCACGCGCGGAGCGGCGACCTGCTCGCGGCGCTCGCCGCGATCCACGAGCTGCACGGCGTCGTCTACGCGGCGACGGGCAATGCCGAGTACGCGCGGACCCTGCGCGCGCTCGTGCCCCGCTTCAACCGGATCCTCTACCTCTGGTACGGCGAGTCGATCCGCGACGTCGGCACGTCGTACCGGCGCGACGTCGTCGAGGCGCTCGAGCACGGTGACCGCAAGGCCGCCGTCAAGGCCGTCCGGACCGCGTGGCGGCGGTTCCACGACGTCGTCGCGGCGCGGGAGGACGAGGCGTGATCGGGCGCGCGCGCGCGCTCGTGATCGGCGGCGGGATCGCTGGCGTCTCGACGCTCTACCACCTGACGCGGCTCGGCTGGGACGACGTCGCGCTCGTCGAGGCGAACGAGCTGACGAGCGGCTCGACCTGGCACGCCGCCGGCCTCTGCACGCAGTTCAACCAGAGCTACAACCTCATGGCCCTGCTCCGCCGCTCGCTCGAGCTCTACGAGCGCCTCCCGGACGAGACGGGCGTCGAGGTCGGGCTCCACCGCTGCGGCAGCGTGCGCATCGCGACGACGCCCGACCGGCTGCACCAGTTCGCGCACGTGCTCGGGATCGCGGAGAACGTGGGCGTCCCGATGGAGATCGTCTCCCCGGAGCGCGCCGCCGAGCTCTTCCCGCTCGCGACCTTCGACGACGTCCTCGCCGCGGCGTACCTGCCGACCGACGGCCACGTCGACCCCTCCGGCGTCACGTCGAGCCTGGCTCGGGGCGCGCTCGACCGGGGCGCGACGATCGAGCGCCACACCCGCGTGACGGCGCTGCGGCGGGACCGGAGCGGCTGGCGGGTGACGACGACGAAGGGCGAGGTCTCCGCGGAGCACGTCGTGATCGCCGCCGGCCAGTGGTCGCGGCAGGTCGCCCGGCTCGCCGGGGTGGAGCTGCCGATCGTGCCGCTCCAGCACCACTACGTCGTGACCGAGCCGATCCCCGCGGTCGAGGGTCGGACGACGGAGCTGCCGGTCTTCCGCGACCCCGACAACTCGTTCTACGCGCGGCAGGAGGGCGGCGGGCTGATCGTCGGCCCCTTCGAGCGCGACCCGAAGCCCTGGGCGCTCGACGGCGTGCCCGACGACTTCCACGGCAAGCTCCTGCCGCCCGACCTCGACCAGGTCGAGACGTGCCTGGTCGCGGCCGCCGAGCGGATCCC
>DASTKY010000224.1:0-3431 GCA_035715495.1 Gaiella sp.
GTTCGTGTCCACGAGCGCGATCACGGGCAGCCCCAGGCGCTGCGCCTCGCGCAGCGCGAGCTGCTCCTTGCGGAGGTCGACGATGAAGACGGCGTCGGGCTGGCGCTTCATCCCCGAGACGCCGCCGAGGTTCGCCTCGAGCTTCTCGAGCTCGCCGCCCATCGCGATGCGCTCCTTCGCCGGCAGGAGGTCGAGCTGCCCCTCCTCCTTCAGCCGGCGCAGCTCCTGCAGGTAGCCGATCCGGTCGGCGATCGTGCGCCAGTTGGTCAGCAGCCCGCCGAGCCAGCGGTTCGAGACGTACGGCTGGCCGACGCGCGTCGCCTCCCGGACGATCGCGTCCTGCGCCTGCTTCTTCGTGCCGACGAAGAGGATCGTCCCGCCGCGCTCGGCGACGTTGCGCGCGAAGTCGTGTGCCTCCTGCAGCAGCGCCTGCGTCTGCTGGAGGTCGATGATGTAGATCCCGCCGCGCTCGTCGAAGATGAACCGCTTCATCTTCGGGTTCCAGCGGCGCGTCTGGTGACCGAAGTGCACTCCGGCCTCCAGCAGCTCCTTCATGGAGACGACTGCCACGATTGGTCCTTTCGGTTGGATGGTGCTGCGCCGGCGGGCGCGGACGGAACCGGGCTGCAGAGCGCCGGCACCCCCGTCCGGAGGCGTCGCCGGGTTGACGGGTCTGAACGCGGAATCGTAGCGGCTACCCGGCGCGGGCCCGGTCGAGCGCGGCCCCCAGATCGGCCGGGAGCGGCGAGGCGAGGTCGAGCTCCTCGCCGCTGACGGGGTGGTCGAAGCGCAGCCGGTGCGCGTGGAGGAACTGGCGCTCGAGCCCGAGGTCGCCGCCCGCCCCGTAGACCGGATCGCCGGAGACGGGCAGGCCGATCGCCTCGAGGTGGACGCGGATCTGGTGCGTCCGACCCGTCTCGAGCCGCACCTCGAGGAGCGTCCGCTCGCCGAGCGCCTCGCGCAGCTCGAACCACGTGACCGCGTCCCGCGGCGTCTCGGTGTCGAGCGAGTGGCGCGTCCGGTCGAACCGGTCGCGGCCGATCGGCGCGGTGATCCGCCCGGTGCGCGAGCGCGGCGCCCCGCGGACGAGGGCGAGGTAGCGCCGTTCGACCCGCCGCTCCCGGATCGCCGCGGAGAGCGCGTCGTACGCGCCCTCCGAGCGCGCGACGAGGAGCAGCCCCGACGTGTCACGGTCGAGCCGGTGGACGAGCCCCGGCCGCTCCGGGTCGCCCCCCGCCGCGCCGAGGGCGACGAGGCCGTGCGCGAGCGTGACGCGCTCGTCCGGCCCGCTCGGGTGGACGACGAGCCCGGCGGGCTTGTCGACGACGAGGAGGTGCTCGTCCTCGTGGACGACGGGCAGGTCGAGGTCGACCGGGGTCAGCTCCGGCGCGCCGGGGAGCTCGACCTCGATCTCCTCCCCGCCCTCGAGCCGGTGGCTCTTCGGGCGCGGGCGCCCGTCGACGAGCACCGCGCCGCCTGTGACGAGCCGCTCGGCGACCGAGCGCGCGCCGACCTCCGGGAGGGCCGCGACGAGCGCGTCGAGCCGCCGGCCGGCGTCGGCCTCAGAAGCGCGAAAGCGGAGAGGTGCCAACCCGGGCGCTCGTGCGGTCGGCGGCGACGAAGCAGACGAAGAGCAGCCCGACCCCGACCACGATGAACGTGTCCGCGAGGTTGAACGCAGGCCAGTAGTCGAGGTCGAGGAAGTCCGTGACGTGGCCGAGCCGGAGGCGGTCGACGAGGTTCGAGACGCTGCCCCCGAGCACGAAGCCCACGGCCACCGGCAGGAGCGGATGCCGGCGCGCGGAGCGCGCGAAGAAGGCGACGAGGGCGGCGATCGCGACCGCCGTGAGGGCGATCACGATCGACGTCGCGTCGGAGAAGAGGCCGAACGCGATGCCCGTGTTCCGGACGTGGTGGATCGTGAACGGGCCGACCACCTCGACCGCGTCCCCCAGCCCGAGCCGGCTCGAGACGATCGCCTTCGTCAGCTGGTCGCCGGCGGCGGCGGCCACGGCCACGAGCGCCAGCCCGACCCATTGCCCCGTCCCGGCCGCGAGCGAGCGCGAGGCGCCCGGGATCGGCTGCAGCGCGTTCGTGGCGGAGCCGACCCGGACCTCGAGCTGCGGGCGACGCGGCGGCTCGGCGCGTGCGGGCTCGCTCATCCCCGCTCCTCGAGCCGCTTGCACTCGACGCAGAGCACCGCGTACGGCACCGCGTCGAGCCGCTCGACCGGGATCTCCTTGCCGCAGCGCGCGCACGTGCCGTACTTCCCGTCCTCGATCCGCGCGAGCGCGGTGTCGATCTCGCGCAGGATCTGCTCCGCGTTCTCGCCGAGCGAGTCGTCGAGCTCGTGGTCGAAGAGGTCGGTCGCGTGATCCGCGAGGTGCTGGTCGCCGGCGGGGCTCGACAGCTCGCCGTCGCCGTCGTCGTCGGACGCGATGTCCTGTGCCGCGCGCTCCACGCGCTCGCGCAGGGCGAGGAGCTCGGTCTTGCGATCCTCCAGGCCGGCGCTCACGAGCACCCGCCCGGGCCGCGGTCCGTTCGAGCCTGCGGGACGCCGGGCACGCCCACAGGATAGTGGCGATGATGGATCGTCAGCCGGCCAGGCGCTCCAGTCCGGGCGTCGGCGACGTGCCGGTGCCGTTCGGCGTCTCGCTCTCGCCGTCCGGCGCCTCGTCTCCGACGTAGGCGAGGGCCGCCTGGAGCGACGTCCGGATCTGGCGCGTCTCGGCCAGCAGGCGCTCCTTCTCGGCGATCGCGTCCCGCAGCAGCCTGCGTCCCTCCGCGCTCGCCTCCTGGACGATGAGATCCGACTCGCGGCGAGCCTGCTCGCGCATGTCCTGCGCGGCGCGCTCCGCCGAGACGAGCGTCGAGCGCAGGAGCGTCTCGAGCTCGACGTGCCGGGCGACCTCGCCCTCGAGCGTATGGACGCGCTCGCCGAGCTCGGCCCGCTCGCGCCAGACCTCCTCGAAGCTCGTCGCGATCTCGTCGATCGCGTTGTCCACGCTCGAGCGGCGGTAGCCGAAGAATCGGCGTCGCAGCTCGAGGTGCCTCACTTCCACCGGTGTCAGCGGCATGCCATCCCTCCTCCGTTCACAGAAGCCGTCCCACCACGGCGTTCACGACCCGGCCGAGCACGAACAGCGCGAAGACCGCCACGATCGGCGACAGGTCGAGCGGCCCGAGCGGCGGGATGAACCGCCGGAAGAGCCGCAGATAGGGCTCACAGATGTCGTAGAGGAACTGCCGGATGCGCTCGAGCGTCGGCGAGGCGCCGCCCGGGATCCACGACATCACGATGTAGGCGAAGATCAGCAGGACGTAGACGCCCACGAACACGGACACGAACGACTGGACCGACGACGCCGTGTCGGCCAGCAGGAACGAGCCGACGCTCTCGTGGCCCACGCCCGTCCGTTTCTCCCCCGACG
>DASTKY010000225.1:0-2327 GCA_035715495.1 Gaiella sp.
CGATCCCGTACCTGAGCCACGGGATCGGCGTCGACGAGTCGCTCTACGCCGAGACGGCGACCCCCCAGGTCGAGTCCCAGACCACCACGATCCCGTACCTCAGCCACGGGATCGGCGTCGACGAGTCCCTCTTCGCCGGGGAGCAGCCGAGCGTCGGGCTGACGGGCGACTCTGCCCTCACCCGCGTCTCCGCTCCCGAGCCGGAAGGCCTGACGGGCGACTCGCCGCAGGGACGCGCAGGGATCACGTCGGTCATCGGCGACACCACGGCCGGCGCGTCGTCGAGCGACGGCGACTGGACGTGGATCGGCGTCGGCTCCGGGCTCGCCGCGCTCTTCGCGCTGGCCCTCGGGGCGATGTTCCTCTCGGCCCGGCATCGCGGCCGAGTGGCGCTTCCGTAGCGACCGTCCGACACGGAGGCACACGGGGCGGGCCGCACGGCCCGCCCCGCACTTTGCCGGCGTTCTCTCAGCCGAGCCGGGCGCGGAGCTCGCGCGCGGCGACCACGACGTCGTCGCCGAGGTACCCCGCCCGCAGCCGTCGCGCGACCGCCTCGTCCGCCGCCCCGCCCGCCAGGTACAGCGGGGCGAGCCGGCCGAGGTCACGCAGCGCCTTCGCCGCGACGGCGTCGAAGGCGCCCGCGACCGTCCCCGAGACGACGACCACCGCAGGCTCGATCGCGCGGGCGGTCTCGGCGATCGACCCGACCGGCGTGGTGGCGCCGAGGTAGCAGATCCGCCACCCGTAGCTCCGGAGCACGAGGCCGAAGGCGAGGAGCGGCAGGTCGTGCAGCTCGCCCTCGACGCACGCGAGAAGCGCGCGCGGCCCCTCGCCACGGTCCCAGCCACGCGAGAGCGCGACGAGGCGCGCGCGCACGAGGTTGCTCGCGAAGTGCTCCTGCGCCACGGAGACCTCGCCGCGCTCCCACCGCTCGCCCAACTCGCGCAGATAGGGAAGGAGCGCCTCCTCGAGGACGACGTCGACGCTGAACGCGGCGAGCAGCCGGTCGAGCGCGACCTGCGCCCCGGTCTCGTCGAACGCCTCGAGGGCGGGGCCGAGCGCCGTCTGCGCGTCGCCGAGGAGCGTGGCGTCCGTGCCGCCGCCGTTGTCGTTCGCCAGTACGAGCCGCGCCGCCTCGGCGGCCGCGATCCCGCGGTCGAGGTTGGTCCGCATCGCGTGCACGCGGGCGACGTCCTCCTCGCCGTAGAGCCGGAAGCCGCCTCGCGTCCGAGACGGCTCGAGGAGCCCGTAGCGTCGCTCCCAGGCGCGCAGGAGCTCGACCGAGACGCCTGCGCGACGCGAGAGTTCACCGATGCGGAGGAGCTTCTCGGCCACGACGGTCAGCTCGGTCAAGTCTATACAGTCCCTCGACGAGATCGGCCCAACGCGACGAGGGAGGCTCCGTGCGGATCATCCACAGCGTGCGCATCGCGCGACCCGTCGACGCGGTCTGGGCGATCGTCGCCGACCCCGCGACGCACACCCGGTGGCGGCCGACGCTGAAGGAGTTCCGGCAGGTCTCGGGCGGCCCGCTCGGCGTCGGCTCGCGGATCCGCGAGGTGCTCGAGTGGCGCGGCCGCACGATCGAGATCGACGACGTCGTCACGGGCTTCGAGCCGCCGTACCGCCTCGCCCTGCACGGGGCCTGGAAGGCGGCCGAGTTCGACCTCGACCTCCTGCTGCTGCCGCTCGGCGACGACGTCACCGAGGTGACGTTCGACTGGCCGCTCTCTCCCAAGTCGCTCCCGATGAAGGTCGCGGCGCCGTTCCTCCGCCGCACGATGGAGCGCGCGACGGAGGAGGAGGCCGAATGCCTCCGCCGGCTCGCCGAAAACGGCGCACTTTAGGGAAACCGCGGTTGCACGGCCCGCCGACCGTCTGTTATGCAGACGGGAGTCCCGAGTTGGACGGACCCGGTGGCCGCGACCGCGGCGACAGCGCGGCGATCCGGGCTCACGACGGTTTCCCCGAAGCGGTCTGGCCGTCTGGCATGACCGCGCTCTCGCGTCGGACGGACCTCCCTTCCCCCCCGAGGGGGCGTCCGTCTGCGGTGACGCGTCAGGAACGGAGGACGGCCCGCTTCGGGCCTGCGAGGAACCCGGCCTCGACGAGGAGCTCGAGCGCCTCGCTCTCGACCACCGGGCGGCCGTCGAACCGCTCGACCGCGAGCCGGCGACCGCGGTCGGACCGCACCCAGGCGACGAGCGCGTCGATCGCCGGCCGCAGCCACTCCGGATCGGGCTCGCGCAGCGGCAGCAGCGAACGGCCGCCGCGCTCGACGTAGAGCGCCGCCGCGCCACCGAGCAGGACGACGTGGGCGCCGGCGA
>DASTKY010000226.1:0-5452 GCA_035715495.1 Gaiella sp.
CGCCGGACGCCCCGGCGCGCGCCCAGGATCGCGCCGAGGATCACCACGAGCCCAAGGCCGAGCCCGATGGCGCCGAGGTCGGCAAGGAGCTGGAGCGGCACGCTGTGCGGCTCGCTGACGGAGCTGGCGTCCTCGCGGACGCGCTTCCGGGCGATCGCGAAGGTGCCGGCCCCCGAGCCGGCCAATGGCCTGTCCTCGGCGAGCCGCAGCGACTCCCGCCACCACGCCGGGCGGTTGTTGGCGCAGAGGTCGGTGAGCCGGCCCGGGTCGTTCGCGCACTCCTCGCCCGAGAGCTGCGACGACGCCCACGAGACGGGGTTGCCGACCGCGGCCGCCACCCCGGCGACGCCCACGACGAGCAGCCCGGCGCACGCGACGACGAGGAGCCCGCGGACGAGGCGCTCCCGCTCCGCGACGAGCCGTGAGAAGGGGAGCCGCCAGGCGGCGAGTGCGACGACGACGCCTCCCGCCAGCGCCAGGAGCGCGAACGTCCGCCCGTCGGCGACGCGGTCGGCCCGGAGCGCGCCGTCCTCGACGAGGGCGGGTCGCGTGAACGCCCAGCCGGCGACCGCGACCCCGGGGAGCACGGCGACGAGGGCGCGCAGGGCGTCCGCGAGGCGACGGTCGGAGGCCGCCAGCCAGAGCACGAGGACGGCGACCGCGCCCGCCATCCCGGCGCGGGACTGCGTGAGCAGCAGCGCGATCGTCGCCCCGTACGCGAGCAGGAGCCCCCAGACGCGCACCTCGAGGCGGCGCGTGCGGCCCAGCCAGAGGCCGAGCGCGAGCCCGCCGTCCGCGAGCAGCGCGAGGGCGTTCCAGTACCCGACGGGCTCGCGAAGGCGCGCGACGCGGTCGCCGTCCTCGAAGACCGACGGGACGGCGACCCCGAGCAGTGCCCAGGCGAGCGCCGCCGCGACGACGACCGCGACGACCGCGGCGAGCCGGCGGGCGCCCGACGTGAGCGCCCCGGCCGCGAGGCCGAGCGCGAGGAAGGCGAGGTAGACGAGCCCCCGGGCGAGCCACTCCCACGACCGGTCGCCCGCGATCGACCAGACGATCGAGAGGCCGGCCCAGGCGGTGAGCGCCGTCGCGCCGGCGACGACCGCGAGGCCCGGCCCGTCGAGGCGCCGGAGCGGCAGCGCCCCGAGGGCGCCGGCCGCGAGCGCCGCCGCCGCCGCGAGGATCGCGGCCGCGCCGACCGTCGCGAGCGCGTCGTCGCGCGAGCCCTCCCCGGCGAAGACGGCGAAGGCCAGCAGCGCGGCGATCGCGAGCAGGAGAGCCGTCGCTGCGGCCCGTCGAGCGCGGAGCGCGGGTCGCCTGGCCGCGCCCATGACGCGGCGAGGCTACCACGGCCTGTGAGGGGGAAGTGCAACGGCGTCTTACACATCGTTTACCCTTCCCTGATCGCCGACCCACGCGGACCGGGGAGACTCACCACGGCTCCCGTCTGCTCCCGTCACGTGCTTCACGCCTCACGACCCCGCATCGCACACGTCGCGGCGCTCATCGCGCTGGTCTTGCTGACCGCTCTGGCAGGCTCGCCGGGGGCGACGGCCGCGAGCTCGCTCTCGTGCGCCGAGAAGATCGTCGACGACTGGTACGGCGACGGCCGGGTCGACAAGATCTACCCGCTCAAGTGCTACCAGGCGGCGATCCGGTCGCTGCCCGTCGACGTGCTCGACTACTCCCGCGCCGAGGAGGACATCCTCCGCGCCCTGCAGTTCGCGCGTGCGGGCGAGCCGGACCCCGGCCCCACGGGCGGCGCCGAGCCCAACGACAACGAGCCCGGCGACGAGACGACGCCGACGCCCGGGGGCGGAGGCGGCACGAGCCGCCCGAACGACCCCGGCGAGCCGGGCGGGGGCGGCGAGGCGGCGGAGAACGTCGACACGTCCGGGCCGTCCTCCGTGCCGATCCCCCTGATCGTGCTCGGCGGGCTCGCGCTGCTGCTGCTCGCGGCGGGCGCGATCGGCTATCTCAGCCGCCGCGCGCAGGCGCGCCGCCCCGGCGGCCCGTCCGCCCCCGCCTAGCCGCGCGCGCCCCGAACGGGGGTTTCGGCCGAGGGGCGAAGGGGCATCAACGTAGATGCCCGTGATCCGCCGCATCGCCGTCCTGCTCGCCCTCGCCTGGCTCGTGACCGCCGCACCGCTCGCGTCCGCCGGGTCGCTCGACACGTGCGCGCAGCGCGTGATCCGGGACTGGTACTCGGGCGGGCGCGTCGACGGCGTCTACCCGCTCCCGTGCTACCGCGCGGCGATCAAGGCGCTCCCGGCCGACGTCCTCGCCTACTCCGAGGCGGACGCCGACATCGAGCGCGCCCTGGCGGTCGCCCGCCGCGGGCTCGACGACGACGCCGCAGCGGTCGCGGAGCCGGTCGCACAGCCGCCCGCCGCAGCGAGCGACGACGCGCCACCGCCGACGACCGAGGCGGCGCCGAGCACGCCCGTCGCGGCCCCCGAGCCGCCGGCGACGAAGAGCCCCGGACCCTCGGCCGAGCCCCGGGAGGCGCCGTCGCGCCTCGCGAGCGGACCGCAGACGGCCGACGTCTCGAGCTCCCTGCCGTACCCCGTGATCGTCCTCGCCGCGCTCGCCGCGACGCTGCTCCTGACGGGCGCCGCAGGCTGGGCGCTCGCCCGCCGCCGCTGACGCGGCCTGCCTCCCGGCCGGTAGACTCCGGAGGTGGAGGCTCGGGCTATTTTCCTGCAAAGAGCGGCTTTTTTGTGCCGTCCGACCCGCGTCCTAGCATCCCCGATCCGCTCGTTGGACGCGCGCCCGCGCGCCCGGCACGGGGAGTAACTCGACACTCGGCCCGGGAGGACAGCATGGCCACCGCCAAGCAGGCGACGCAGGCACCGCAGGAGGAGGAGTACGTCAACAGCGTCCTCGACGAGGAGGCGAGCGTCGCCCCGCGGCGGTACTTCACGATCCCGGGGCGCGACCCCTTCGACGAGATCGAGTGGGAGACGCGCGACGCGCTGATCCCCGGGAAGCACGGGCCTGCGTTCGAGCAGCGCGACGTCGAGTTCCCCAAGTTCTGGTCGCAGACCGCGACGAACATCGTCGCCCAGAAGTACTTCCGCGGCCGCATGGCCTCGCCCGAGCGCGAGCGCAGCGTCAAGCAGATGATCGCGCGCGTCGCCGACACGATCACGGGCTGGGGCGTCCAGGGCGGGTACTTCGCCTCCGACGAGGAGGCCGACACCTTCCAGGCCGAGCTGAAGGCGATCCTCGTCAACCAGGTCGCGTCGTTCAACTCCCCCGTCTGGTTCAACGTCGGGTTCGAGGAGGCGCCGCAGTGCTCCGCGTGCTTCATCCTCTCGATCGACGACTCCATGGAGTCGATCCTCGACTGGATCCGGCGCGAGGGGATCATCTTCCGCGGCGGCTCGGGCTCGGGCCTCAACCTCTCGCGGCTCCGGTCGTCGAAGGAGCAGCTCTCCAAGGGCGGCTTCGCGTCAGGCCCGGTCTCGTTCATGCGCGGCGCGGACGCGTCCGCCGGGACGATCAAGTCGGGCGGCAAGACCCGGCGCGCCGCGAAGATGGTCGTGCTCGACGTCGACCACCCCGACGTCGAGGAGTTCATCTGGTGCAAGGCCAAGGAGGAGCGCAAGGCGCGCGTCCTCGAGCAGGCGGGCTACGACATGTCGCTCGACTCGGCCGACTGGGCGTCGATCCAGTACCAGAACGCGAACAACTCGGTCCGCGTGACGGACGCCTTCATGGAGGCGGTCACGGAGGGCAAGGAGTGGGCGCTGACCGCCCGCACCGACGGCACGGTCGTCGAGACCGTCGAGGCGCGGAAGCTCCTCAAGGACATGGCCGCGGCCGCGTGGGAGTGCGCCGACCCGGGCGTCCAGTACGACACGACGATCAACGCGTGGCACACGTCGCCGAACACGGGCCGCATCAACGCGTCCAACCCGTGCAGCGAGTACATGCACATCGACGACTCGGCGTGCAACCTCGCGTCGCTCAACCTCATGAAGTTCCGCCGCGAGGACGGCGAGTTCGACGTCGAGATGTTCGAGCACGCCGTCGACGTCGTGTTCCTCGCGCAGGAGATCGCCGTCGGCTACTCCTCGTACCCGACGCCCGAGATCGGCCGGAACGCGAAGAAGTTCCGCCAGCTCGGGCTCGGCTACGCGAACCTCGGCGCGCTGCTGATGGCGCGCGGGCTGCCGTACGACTCCGACGAGGGTCGCGCGTACGCCGCGGCGATCACCGCGCTGATGACGGGCCGGGCCTACCGGAAGTCCGCCGAGGCGTCCCAGCGGATGGGCGCGCACGCCGGCTACCAGGAGAACCGCGCCGCGATGGTCGGGGTGATCGCGAAGCACCGCGCCGCGGTCGGGAACATCCAGCACCCCGAGTCGGTGCCCGACGACCTGCTCGGCGGCGCGCGCCGGGCGTGGGACGAGGCGCTCGAGATCGGCGAGGTGCACGGCTTCCGGAACGCGCAGGCGACCGTCCTCGCGCCGACCGGGACGATCAGCTTCATGATGGACTGCGACACGACGGGGGTCGAGCCGGACTTCTCGCTCGTCAAGTCGAAGAAGCTCGTCGGCGGCGGCGAGATCACGATCGTCAACAAGACCGTCCCGATGGCGCTCGGCGAGCTCGGCTACGCCCCGCGCGAGGTCGAGGAGATCGTCGCGTACATCGACGAGCGCGGCGGCGTCGTGGGGGCCCCGCACCTCAAGTCCGAGCACTACCCCGTGTTCGACTGCGCGATCGGCGAGCGCGCGATCCACTACATGGGGCACGTGCAGATGATGGGCGCGGTGCAGCCGTTCATCTCGGGCGCGATCTCGAAGACGGTGAACCTGCCCGAGGAGACGACGGTCGACGAGGTCGCCAAGCTCTTCGTCGAGTCGTGGCAGCTCGGCGTCAAGGCGATCGCGATCTACCGCGACAACTGCAAGGTCGCCCAGCCGCTCTCGTCGTCGAAGGACTCGTCGGGCGCTCCGGTCGCGCTCGTCCCGGGCGGCGTGGCGGCCGCGCATCCGCAGCGCCGCCGGCTGCCGGACGACCGCACCGAGGTCGGCCGGAAGTTCAAGGTCGGCGAGTACGAGGGATACATCCACGTCGGTCTCTTCGAGGACGGGACGCCCGGCGACATCTTCGTGGACATCGCGAAGGAGGGCACGACGCTGGCCGGCCTCATGAACTCGTTCATGATCTCGGTCTCGCTCGGGCTCCAGTACGGCGTCCCGCTCGACGTCTACGTCTCGAAGTTCAGCCACATGCGCTTCGAGCCGAGCGGCATGACGAACGACGCGGACATCCGCGTCGCGAAGTCGATCGTCGACTACATCTTCCGCTGGATGGGGAAGAAGTTCCTCTCCGCCGACCAGCAGGAGGAGGCCGGCATCCTGACGCCCGAGGTCAAGGCGCGGCTCGCCGCTGCGTACGGCGAGGACCCGGCGGCCGGCGCCGCCGCCCAGGCGTTCGA
>DASTKY010000227.1:0-3332 GCA_035715495.1 Gaiella sp.
GGCGCTCGCCCGCGCCTCGAGCTACGCCTCGGAGCGCGTGGTCTTCGACGTCCCGATCGGCGCGCACCAGGCCGTGCAGCACCCCCTCGCCGAGGGCTACGTCGCGCTCGAGGGCGCGTGGGCGCTCATCACCGCCGCGGCCGGGCGCCACGACGGCGGCGAGCAGGCGGGGCTCGAGGCGAACGTCGCGAAGGTGGCCGCCTGCGACGCGGGCCTGCGCGCGGCCGACGCGGCCCTCCAGGCGTTCGGCGGGAGCGGGTTCACCGACGAGACCGGGATCCTCCAGCGCTACGTGTACCTCCGCCTGCTCCGCACGGTTCCCGTCGCGCGCGAGCTCGCCCTCAACCACATCGCGACCAGCGGCCTCGGGCTGCCGCGCTCCTACTGATGCGCGTCGTCGTCCTCGGTGGCGGGGGCGCCATGGGCAGCGGCATCGCCCAGGTCGTCGCCGGCGCGGGCCTCGACGTCACGATCGTGGAGCTCGACGACGGCGCCCTCGAGCGCGGCCTCGGACGGATCGAGCGGGGGCTCGAGCGGTCGGGCGACGACGGGACCCTTCGCGCGCGCATCTCCGGCTCGACGGCGCTCGAGGACGCCGTCGCGGCGGCCGACCACGTGATCGAGACCGTCGTCGAGGTCTTCGACGTCAAGTGCGACGTCCTGCGGCGCGCCGACGCGGCGGCACGGGAGGACGTGATCCTCGCGTCCAACACCTCGCAGTTCTCGATCTCGCGCCTCGCCGCGGCGACCGAGCGGCCCGACCGCGTGATCGGGAGCCACTGGTTCAACCCGCCGACCCGGATGGAGCTGATCGAGATCGTGCGCGGGCTCGAGACGTCGGACGGGACGCTCGTGACGACGGTCGAGCTCGCGGAGCGCTACGGGAAGCAGACGATCGTCTGCCAACGGGACACCCCCGGCTTCGTCACGTCCCGCCTGATCGCGCTCTTCATGGTCGAGGCGGCGCGGATCGTGGAGGAGGGGATCGCGAGCGCCGAGGACGTCGACCTCGCCTGCAAGCTCGGCTTCGGGCACGCGATGGGGCCGCTCGCGACGGCCGACCTCAGCGGGCTCGACGTGCTCGAGAAGGTGGCCGACAACCTGCGCGAGCACTACGGCGACCGGTTCCTCGTGCCGCAGGGCGTGCGCGCCCGCGTCGCCGCCGGGCACCTCGGCCGCAAGACGGGCCGCGGCATGCACGACTACGACGACGCGCGGTGAGCGAGCCCGTCCGCGTCGACCGCGAGGGCGCCGTCGCGGTCGTCACCGTCGACAACCCCCCGGTCAACGCGCTCGCCGACCACGTGATCGAGGCGCTCGACGCCGCGGCGGTCGAGCTCGCCGGCGAAGGCGACGTGCGCGCGGTCGTCCTCACGGGCACCGGGGAGAAGGCGTTCCTCGCCGGGGCCGACCTCGAGGAGTTCGCGGCGCGGCTCGAGTCGGGCGAGGGGATCGAGGAGCACGCCGCCGCGACGCGGCGCGCCCTCGGCCGCTGGGAGACGCTGCCGCAGCCGGTCGTCGCGGCCGTCCAGGCGCACGCGATGGGAGGCGGGCTCGAGGTCGCGCTCGTCTGCGACCTCGTCGTCGCCGACCCCGCGGCGCTCTTCGGCGCGCCGGAGGTCCGCCTCGGGCTGATGCCCGGCGCCGGCGCGACGCAGCGCCTCCCGCGGCGGATCGGCGTCGGGCCTGCCAGGGCGATGATCCTGCTCGGCGCCACGATCGACGCGGCCGAGGCGCAGCGTCTCGGGCTCGTCCACGCCGTCTCGGAGCCGGGCGCGTCGCTCGCCCGGGCGCGCGCGCTCGCCGAGGAGCTCGCCACGCTTCCGGCCGTCGCCGTCCGCGCGATCAAGCGCGCGATCGCCGCCGACCACGACGGCGGGCTGGACCGCGAGCGGCAGCTCTTCCTCGAGGTGTTCGGCTCGGCCGACGCGAAGGAGGGCGTGGCCGCGTTCCGCGAGCGCCGCCCGCCGCGCTTCGGCCACGCCTGAGCGCTTCAGCCGAGCAGCAGCAGCACGTCGTTCTCGCGCACCGTGTCCCCCTCGGCGACGAGGATCTTCGCCACCGTCCCCGCCGTCTCGGCGTCCACGGGGATCTGGAGCTTCATCGACTCGATCACGATCACGGTCTGGTCGACCTCGACGGCGTCGCCCTCGGCGACGTCGATCGACCAGACGCTGCCGGTGATCGGTGCACGGATCTCGCTCACGTCGTTGCTCCCACGGCCGCGAGAAGAGTAGACTCCCTGGCCGTCACCAATCAAGCGTTCGTTTGATTAGCGCCGAGGAGGGACCAGTGGACTTCAGGTTCAGCGACGAGGAGAACGACTTCCGGAGCGCGATCCGCGACTGGGTCGAGGACAAGTGCCCGAAGGAGGTGGCCCTCGAGCTCGAGCGCCACGAGGACCACGACGGGACCCATTTCCCCCGGAAGCTCTGGGACGACATGGCCGAGGCGGGCTTCTTCGGGATCGGCATCGACGAGGAGCTCGGCGGCCAGGGCGGCGGCGCGATGATCCAGAGCATCTTCATGGAGGAGGTCTCGCGCTCGCTCGCCGGGATCGCCTGGATCTGGGGGGTCAACCAGTTCAACACGAAGTCGATCCAGCGCTTCGCCTCCGAGGACCTCAAGCAGGAGTTCATCCCCCGCCTGACCGAGGGCAAGGTGATCACGGCGATCGCGGTGACCGAGCCCGGCGCCGGCACCGACCTGCTCGGCGGGATGATCACGACGGCCGAGCGCGACGGCGACGGCTTCCGGATCAACGGCGCGAAGATCTGGTCGACCATGGCGCACGTCAGCGACTACCTGCTGCTGCTCGCCACGACCGACAAGGACGCCGAGAAGGCCTCCCGCGGCAAGACCCTCTTCCTCGTCGACGCGAAGCAGGAGGGCGTCCAGGCGCGGCCGATCCCGAAGCTCGGCATGCGCTGCGTCGGCTCGTGCGAGGTGCAGCTCGACAACGCGTGGGTGCCCGACACGCACGTGATCGGCGAGGTCAACAAGGGCTGGGGCCACATCCTCTCGACGCTCAACAACGAGCGGATCCTCGTGGCGGCGATGTGCACCGGGATCCTCCGCGGCGTGATCGAGGAGGCCGTCAAGTACGCGCAGGAGCGCGAGGCGTTCGGCAAGCCGATCGGCGAGTTCCAGGTGATCCAGCACTGGATCGCGGACATGCAGATGCGCCTCATGCAGTCCGAGCTCCTCACCTACAAGGCCTCGTGGCTCTACGACCAGGATCTCCCGTGCGGCGTCGAGTCCTCGGCCGCCAAGGCGATCGTCTCGGAGTATGCGACCGAGGCGGCCGATCGCGGGATCCAGATCCTCGGCGG
>DASTKY010000228.1:0-7974 GCA_035715495.1 Gaiella sp.
AAACGACACTCGTCCGCCGTTAACCGGCGAATGTGGCACCGAGGCAGTGCGGCTGCAACGCCGACGCCTGCAAGGGGGCGCTTCGCGCCACGCCCCGCCGAGGCGGGGATCGAGCGGCGGGAATCCGCTCGCGACCGCCGCTTCGCGCGACTATCCCGCGTCGTACGCGAGGTTCTGCCGGAGCCAGCGCTCGACGGTGCCGAGCGGCTCCTGCTTGCGGGCGGCGTAGTCCTCGACCTGGTCGCGGCCGAGCCGCCCGATCGAGAAGTACCGCGCGGAGGGGTGCCCGAAGTAGAGCCCGCTCACGCTGGCCGCCGGGAGCGCGGCGAACGACTCGGTCAGCGAGACGCCGGCCCGGTCGGCGCCGAGGAGCGTGAACAGGCGCTCCTTCTCGGAATGGTCGGGGCACGCGGGATAGCCGAAGGCGGGCCGGATGCCCCGGTAGCGCTCCTCCGCCAGTCCGACGGCGTCGAGGTGCTCGTCGGGCGCGTACCAGGCCCGGCGCGACTGCTCGTGCAGCCACTCGGCGAACGCCTCGGCGAGCCGGTCGGCGAGCGCCTTGACCATGATCGCGCCGTAGTCGTCGCCGTCCGCCTCGTACGTCGCCGAGAGCTCCTCGCCCCCGTGGATCGCGACCGCGAACCCGCCGACGTGGTCGGCGAGCCCCGTGTCCGCGGGAGCCACGAAGTCCGCGAGCGACCGGTTCGGCCGCGAGTCGTCGTGAGCGCCCTGCTGGCGGAGCATCGGGAAGCGGAGCTCGCCGTTCCCCGCCCCGAGGACGATGTCGTCGCCCTCGGCGACCGCGCCCCAGAAGCCGTGGACGCCGCGTGGGGTCAGCAGCCCGTCGGCGACGATGCGGTCGAGCAGCTCGGTTGCCGCGTCGTAGAGCTCGCGCGCGGCGGCGCCCTTCTCGGGATGGTCGAGGATCGCCGGAAAGCGGCCCTTGAGCTCCCAGACGTGGAAGAAGAACGTCCAGTCGATGTAGGGGCGAAGCTCGGCGAGTGACGGCTCGACGACGCGGGTGCCGGTGAACGCGGGCGCCGGCAGGTCCTCCGCGTGCCAGGCGATCGGCGTGCGGCGCTCGCGCGCCGTGCGGAGCGGCAGGAGCGGCCGCCGCTCGCGCTCGGCGTGCAGCAGCCGGAGCCGCTCCTGCTCGACCCGGTTGTCGCGATCGAACGCCTCGCGCCGCGTCGGCTCGAGCAGCGAGCCGACGACGCCGATCACGCGCGACGCGTCGAGCACGTGCGCGGTGGGCGGCGTGTACTCCGGCGCGATGCGCACGGCGGTGTGCTGCCGCGAGGTCGTCGCGCCGCCGATCAGGAGCGGGAGGTCGAGCCCCCGTCGTTCCATCTCCTTCGCGACGACGACCATCTCGTCGAGCGACGGCGTGATCAGCCCCGAGAGGCCGACGACGTCGCAGTCCTGCTCGACCGCGGTGTCGAGGATGGTGTCGGCGGCGACCATGACGCCGAGGTCGACGACCTCGTAGCCGTTGCAGCCGAGGACGACGCCGACGATGTTCTTGCCGATGTCGTGGACGTCGCCCTTGACGGTCGCGAGCACGACGCGGCCTGCGTTGTGGGCGCTCCCGGCGCGTTCGGCCTCCATGTAGGGCTCGAGGTAGGCGACGGCGCGCTTCATCGCGCGCGCGCTCTTCACGACCTGCGGGAGGAACATCCGGCCCGAGCCGAAGAGGTCGCCGACGACGCGCATCCCGTCCATCAGCGGCCCCTCGATCACGTCGAGCGGGCGGGTCGACGCCTGTCGTGCCTCCTCGACGTCGGTCTCGATGTGGTCGACGATCCCGTGGACGAGCGCGTGCTCGAGCCGCTTCGCGACCGGCGCCTCGCGCCAGGCCAGGTCCTCCTCGCGCTCCACCGACGTGCCGGCGAAGCGGCCCGCCAGGGCGACGAGCCGCTCGGTCGCGTCGGGCCGGCGGTTCCAGATGACGTCCTCGACGTGCTCGAGGAGCTCCGGCTCGATGTCCTCGTAGACCATCAGCAGGCCCGCGTTGACGATGCCCATGTCGAGGCCCGCGCGGATCGCGTGGTAGAGGAAGGCGGCGTGCATCGCCTCCCGCACGTGCTGGTTCCCGCGGAAGGCGAAGGAGAGGTTCGAGATGCCGCCGCTCGTCCGCGCGCCGGGGCACCGCTCCTTGATCAGCGGGATCGACTCGATGAACGCCTTCGCGAACTCCGCGTGCTCCTCGATCCCCGTCGCGACGGCGAGCACGTTCGGGTCGAAGACGATGTCCTCCGGCGCGAAGCCCGCCTCGTCCACGAGCAGCCGGTACGCGCGCTCGCAGATCTCGACCTTCCGCTCGACCGTCTCCGCCTGCCCTTGCTCGTCGAACGCCATCACGACGACGCCGGCGCCGAAGCGGCGGATCGTCCGCGCGTGCTCGAGGAACGGCTCCTCGCCCTCCTTCAGCGAGATCGAGTTGACGATCCCCTTGCCCTGCAGGCACTCGAGCCCCGCCTCGAGGACGGAGAAGCGGGAGCTGTCGACCATGATCGGCAGCCGCGCGGCCTCCGGCTCGGTCGCGAGCAGGTTGAGGAACGTCCGCATCGTCGCCTCGCCGTCGAGCAGGTCGGCATCCATGTTCACGTCGAGGGCGTTCGCGCCGTTCCGCACCTGCTCGAGCGCGACCGCCACCGCCTGCTCGAGGTCGCCGGCCTCGACGAGCGAGCGGAACCGCGCCGACCCCGTCACGTTCGTCCGCTCGCCGATCATCACGAACCCCGTGTCCGGCCCGATCTCGAACGGCTCGAGGCCGCTCCAGCGCGTCCGGGGCACGCGGGCGGCGATCGTCCGGGGCGCGATCCCCTCCACCGCGGCGGCGATCTGCCGCACGTGGTCGGGCGTCGTCCCGCAGCAGCCGCCCACGACGTTGACGAGGCCGTCCTCGGCGAACGAGCGGAGGAACCGGCTCGTGTCGCCGGGCTGCTCGTCGTACTCGCCCATCGCGTTCGGGAGGCCCGCGTTCGGATAGCACCCGACGTAGGTGCCCGCGACGCGCGCGAGGCCCTCCAGGAACGGCCGCATCTCCGTCGCGCCGAGCGAGCAGTTGACACCGACGATGAGCGGGGCGGCGTGCTCGACCGAGACCCAGAACGCCTCCGACGTCTGGCCCGACAGGTTCCGTCCGCTCTTGTCGATCGCCGTGAACGAGAGCCAGAGCGGCAGCTCCGGCGCGACGTCCGCCGCCGCGACGATCGCGGCCTTGGCGTTCAGCGTGTCGAAGATCGTCTCGACGAGCAGGACGTCGATCCCGCCCTCGGCGAGCGCGGCGATCTGCTCCGCGTAGGTCTCGCGCACCTGCGCGAACGTGACGGAGCGGTACGACGCGTCCTCGACCTTCGGCGAGACCGAGAGCGAGACGTTGAGCGGGCCGAGCGCGCCGGCCACGAAGCGCGGCCGGTCGGGCGTGCGGCTCGTCCACGCGTCGGCCGCCGCGCGTGCGAGGCGCGCGCCCTCGCGGCTCATCTCGGCCGCGAGGCCCTCGAGCCCGTAGTCGGCCTGGCCGATCGAGGTCGCGGTGAACGTGTTCGTCGTCGCGAGGTCGGCGCCCGCGTCGAAGTACGCGTCGTGGATCTCCGCGACGACGTCCGGGCGCGTCAGGTTCAGGAGGTCGGGGTTCCCCTTCACGTCGCGGCCGTGGTCGCGGAGCCGCTCGCCGCGGTACTCCGCCTCCGAGAGCCTGCGCCGATGGATCAGGACGCCCCACGAGCCGTCGTGGATCGCGATCCGGCGATCCATGATCTCGCGTAGCTGGTCTGATGCGCTCACCGGTCTCCTTCGGGCTGTCGAACGCCTACCGTGAAAGGACCCGCGTCGCGGGGGCTCTTTAGGCGTTTGGTGACCCGGTCGCCAAGCTGCCTTTCAAAGCTCTCCGGGAGGATCAACGATAGCGGCCGCGTCAAACGGCCCTGGCGCGAGACGGCAGCAGGCACCGCTTGTGTTACTTCGACACAAGCGGGTTCGCCCCGCGCTAGCCGGTCGTGCGGCCCGAGACGGAGAGCTGGTTCTCGGCGTGCCGGATGCGCTGCTCGAGCTGCCAGCGGTCGGCGGTCGAGTCGCCCGCCTCGACCTTGTCGAGCTCGGCCTTCGCGGACTCGAGCTGTGCCTGCGCGCGGGCGTCGTCGATCTCCTTGACGTTGACCGCGTCGTCGACGAGCGCGAGCGCCCGGTCGAGCTCGACCTTGAAGAAGCCGGGCCCCGTCGCGAACTCGAGCACGTCGTTGGTGCCGACGTGCACGCGTGTCGACCCGGCCTTCAGGGTCGCGACGAGCGGCGCGTGCCGCGCGAGGACGCCGATCTCCCCGGCCGCGCCGGGGACGATCAGCATGTGCGCCTCGCCCTGGAAGACCGCCCCGTCCGGGGTGACGACCTCGACGTCGAAGCGCGGGTGGTCGGTGACGTCCGCCATCGTCGCGCCGGCGGCTAGGCCGCGGCCTTCTCGAGCTGGCCCGCCTTCTCGTGCACGTCCTCGATCGGCCCGACCATGTAGAACGCCGCCTCCGGCAGGTCGTCGACCTCGCCCGCGATGATCGCGTCGAAGCCGGCGATCGTGTCCTCGAGCTTGACGTACTTGCCCGGCGTCCCCGTGAACTGCTCGGCGACGAAGTTCGGCTGCGAGAGGAACCGCTCGACCTTCCGCGCCCGGGAGACGACGAGCTTGTCCTCGTCGGTGAGCTCGTCCATCCCGAGGATCGCGATGATGTCCTGGAGGTCCTTGTAGCGCTGCAGGATCTGCTGGACGCTCGTCGCGACGCGGTAGTGGTCGTCCGACACGATCCCCGGCTGGAGCGCGCGGGAGGTCGAGTCGAGCGGGTCCATCGCCGGGTAGATGCCCTTCTCGACGATCGCGCGCGAGAGCGTCGTCGTCGAGTCGAGGTGGGCGAACGTGTTCGCCGGAGCGGGGTCGGTGAGGTCGTCGGCGGGGACGTAGATCGCCTGCACCGACGTGACCGAGCCGGTCGTCGTCGAGGTGATGCGCTCCTGGAGCTGGCCCATCTCGGTCGCGAGCGTCGGCTGGTAGCCGACGGCGCTCGGCATGCGGCCGAGCAGCGCGGAGACCTCGGAGCCCGCCTGGACGAACCGGAAGATGTTGTCGATGAAGAGGAGGACGTCCTGGCCCTCGTCGCGGAAGTACTCCGCCATCGTCAGGCCCGAGAGGCCGACGCGGAGGCGCGCTCCGGGCGGCTCGTTCATCTGCCCGTAGACGAGCGCGACCTTGTCGATCACGCCCGACTCGGTCATCTCCATCATCAGGTCGGTGCCCTCGCGCGTGCGCTCACCGACGCCCGCGAAGACCGAGACGCCGCCGTGCTGCTGCGCGAGGTTGTGGATCAGCTCCTGGATGAGCACCGTCTTGCCGACCCCGGCGCCGCCGAACAGGCCGACCTTGCCGCCCTTGATGTACGGCGCGATCAGGTCGACGCACTTGAGGCCGGTCTCGAAGATCTCGATCTTCGGCGAGAGGTCGCGGAAGGCGGGGGGATCTCGGTGGATCGGCCAGCGCTCCGCGTCCGAGGCCACGTCGCCCTTGCCGTCGATCGACTGCCCGATCACGTTCCAGAGGCGGCCGAGCGTCGGCTCGCCGACGGGCACCGAGATCGGCGCCCCGGTGTCGACGACGTCCACGCCGCGCGCGAGCCCGTCGGTGGAGTCCATCGCGACCGCGCGCACGCGGTCGTCCCCCAGGTGCTGCTGCACCTCGGCGACGAGCGTGCCGCCCGACAGCTCGATCTCGAGGGCGCTGAGGATCTCGGGGAGGTTGTCGGGGAAGACCGCGTCGAGCACGACGCCCTTGATCTCGATGATCTTCCCGACGTTCTGCTGCTCAGGCATGGGTCTCCTGGAGGGGTTCGCGTGACGGGGGTCGCGCAGCGCGAAGGCGCCGCAAGAGCGTGCGCATCGTACCCGAGCGCCGACCGGCCTCGTCCCGTTGACGGCGCTCGGCGCCTCGTCTCAGCGCCGACGCCACACGGGCGTCGTGATCGAGCCGTCAGACGTAGGAGGAGACGAAGTCCGGGCCGGCGAGGATGGGCTAGCTGCCCTCTGGCGTCGCCGGCACCTGGATCCCGACCTTCGCGTTCCAGTAGCTGACGAGCCACGTCTTCTTCGCGCCGTTGCCCACGGCCTTGAGCCCGATGTCGAACGCCTGCGGCTTCACCTTCGACGTCTCCTTCGGCAGGAGGAGGACGCGCAGCCAGATCTCGCGCGGGGTGATCTCGTCGACCTCGTAGGCCGCCGTCGAGATGTCGCGCGTGGGGTAGTACTGGATCGGGATGTTGCCGGTGAGCCACTCCTTGTACGTGCAGCCGCACTGCGCCCGCAGCTCGGGGTGCGAGAGCTTCCAGGCCTTCGCGAGGTCCTCGCGACCCGCGGCGGCGAGGATGAACTCGCCCGCGGTCTTCTGCACGCCCTTCGGGAGGTCGGCGGCGGTCAGTCTCGTGGTCGTGTCCGGCAGCTCGTAGTCGCGCCCGTACGTCTCCGTGTTCGTCGCAGGGGACGGATCGGGCCGCGACTTGACGTACGCGGCGAGGCCGATCACGAAGACGGCGGCACAGACGAGCGTCAGGCCCGTCGTGAACACGCGAGACGTGAGAATGCGCTTCACGGCCCTTCAGAGTAGACGAGGGTCTCGCCTAGAAGTTGCGTCGCAACAGAACCAACGCAAGCGGTAACACAGCCGCAACAGCCGCGTACGGCGCGAGGGAGACGGCCTGCAGCTCGCGCCCTCGCGCGGCGGTCGGACCGGCGCCGAGCCGGGCTCGGGCCGCGCCGACGGCGCTCTCGACACCCTGCTCCGTGACGACGCCACCGCCGATCTCCCGTGCCACCCGGTCCAGCACCGAGCGGCTCGCCGCGCTCGGCCGGTAGCTCTCCTGCCTGCCCCGCTGGTCGTAGACGCGCTCCTCCGCGTCCCAGAGGTGGACGAAGTAGAGCGAGACGCGCCCCGCCACCAGCGGCCCGCGCATCTCCGCCAGGTTGAACGGGATGCTCTCGCCGTCCGTGAGCACGAAGGCGACGCGATTCCGGGCCTGCGCGTCGAAGAAGTTCTGGCGGCCGAGGTCGGCCAGGGCGCCGAAGGCCGTCGCGCGCGCGGCGCGGCGCTCGGGCGGCGGGCGCTCGATCTCGATCGAGCGATCGACCGTCGAGGTGAACGCCGTAGCGCTCATCGTCGGGAAGAGGTGCGGGAGGAGCCGGTCGGTCAGCGACGAGACGCCGACGGGCACGTCGGGGAGGCCCGCCCGGATGCGCTTGGCGACGTCGCGTGCGCGCGCCAGGCGTGTCGGCGCCGACGTCCCCTGCTGGGCGAGCATCGACCGCGAGATGTCGAAGACGACGATCGCCTCGGCGTCGGTGCGGCCCGCCGTCGGCCGCACCTGCGAGAAGACGGGCTGCGCCGCGGCGAGCCCGAGCAGGAGCCCGACCGCCGCGAGGGCGAGGACGTCGATCGCGACCGACCGGGCAGGGCGCGGCTCGAGCCCCAGAAGGGTGCAGAGCCGGCGCGAGCGGCGCTCGGAGAGAACGACGACGGCGATCCCGAGCAGCGCCAGCAGACCGACCGCGAAGGCCCACGGCGAGAGGAAGGTGATGTCGGGCATGGCGTTAGTAGCCGCGTCCGGCGGTGCCCGCGCCCGCGCCGGAGGCCGGCGTCGCGGCGCGCTCGCCGCTCCCGCCCGACGTGTCGCCGCTCCGGGCGAGCAGGCGGAGCGCCAGCTCGAGGTCGTACTGCGCGTCGACGTTCGTGGGGTCGAGCTCGACGGCCTGCCGGAACTGCGTCACGGCGCGCCGGATCGGCGGCCCCGAGTCGGAGCCGAGCCGCGACTCCTCGAGCGCGAGCGCCCCGCGGAGGAGATGCAGCGTCGCGCGCCGCTGCGGATCGCTCTCCTCGCGGATCGCCGCGGCGAGCCGCCGGTCGGCGCCGGCGCGCACCGTGAGCTGCGAGAACTGCTGGACGGG
>DASTKY010000229.1:0-18112 GCA_035715495.1 Gaiella sp.
AGGCGTCGTCGAACACGTAGGCGAGCTCCGTCGCGCGGAAGCGGGCGTTCACGGTCACCACCTCGACGCCGAGCAGCGCGCCGCCGAAGAGCGCGGCGTGGTACTCGACGCAGTTCGGCGCGACGATCCCCACCCGCTCGCCCCGCCTGATCCCGAGCGCGTGCAGGCCGCGCGCCACCCGGTACGCCTCGCCGAGGAGCTCGACCGTCGTCAGCCGCCGCTCGGGGAACGCGACCGCGACGCTCTCGGGCCACCTCCGGGCCGCGCGGACGAGGACGTCGCCGAACGGCATCACCTCGGAGGGCGCCCGACCGCTCATGCGTCCTCCGCCGCGGCGCGCCCGGCGCGGGCGCCGAAGACGAGCGCCGGACCGATCGTCCCGCCGGCCCCGGGGTACGCGAGGCCGAGGGGGCTTGCGGCGGCGTTCCCCGCCGCGTAGAGGCGCGGGACCGGCTCGCCGTCGGCGATCGAGAGCACGCGCCCGTGCGCGTCGGTGCGTGGACCGCCCTTCGTCCCGAGGCACCCCGGAAGCACCCGGAGAGCGTAGTACGGCGCCTCGTCCGCGGGGCCGAGGCCGCCGATGAAGCGGTCGTATGCGGTCGAGCCGCGGCCGAGCTCCGGGTCCTCGCCCCTCGCGGCGCCCTCGTTGAACCGCGCCACCGTCGCCTCGAGCGCGGCCGGCGGCAGGCCGATCGCCTCGGCCAGGGCGGCGACGGAGCCGGCCCGGACGAGCCAGTCGGGGTCGGGGGCGTCCGGCGCGAGCGGGCCGAGCGGGTGCTCGCGCCGGTAGCCCGCGTCGAAGACCAGCCAGGCCGGGACGTGCGGGTACGCGAACGACTGCGGCTCGAAGTTGAGCAGCGCGCGCCCGAGGTCGTTGTAGTTCTGGGCCTCGTCGACGAACCGGCGGCCGCTGCCGTCGACCATCAGGCTGCGCGGCCGCGTCCGCTCCGAGAGCAGGAGCCGGAACATCGGCTCGCCGTCGATCGTCTCGCCGGGGATCCGCGTCGCGGGGCACCACCACGCCTCGCTCATCGACCCGAGCGCGGCGCCCGCGCCCATCGCGAGGCGGAGGCCGTCGCCGACGAGGCCGGGCGCCCCGGTCGGCGCGACCATCGGCCCGCGGAGGAACGCGCGGACGAGCTGCTCGTCCCGATCGAACCCTCCGGTCGCGAGGACGACGGCGCCGTCGCCCGGGAGCTCGGTCACGCGGGTGCCGGTCCGGAGCTCCACCCCTGCGTCGAGGCATGCCTCGAGCAGGCACCCGAGCAGCGCCTTGCCGGCCGTCAGCGTGCCGGCGGCGTCGCGGCGCGCGAGCTCGTCGTCGTCCGCGCCGCCGGCGAGCAGCTCGGCGTACGTGATCGACCCGGACCGGTTCGGCGCGTCGCGGACGAGGTCGCGGATCCGCTCGGGGGCGTCGTGGGCGGCCGGCTCGAGCGCGCGACCGCCGACGCGCGCCCCCTCCAGCTCGGCGTGGTAGTCCGGGTACGGGATCGCCTGCCAGCGGAGCGGCGTCTCGCGCTGCAGCCAGGCCGCGGTCGCTCCCGCCTCCCGGGCGAAGACCTCGACCAGCTCGTCGACGACGTCGCCGAGCGCCAGCGCGCGCAGGTAGGCGAGCGCAGCCTCGGGCGTGTCGTCCGACAGGTCGTTGGCCGGCAGCCACGCCACGCCGCCCGACAGGGCCGTCGTGCCGCCGATCCGCTCGCCGCGCTCGAGGACGGTGACGCGCGCGCCCGCCTGCGCCGCCGCGAGCGCGGCGGCGAGGCCGGCGGTGCCGGCGCCGACGACGGTGACCCGGCTCACGCGGCCCGGCCCGCGTCGTCGCCCTCGCGGAACGCATGCAGCGCCGTGCGCGGCGCGACCGCGTCGCCCGCCAGGAGGAGCCTCCCGCCCGCGCGCTCGACCGCGCCCGCGAGCGAGGTGTCCGCCCGCCCGTGGACGCCCGCGACGACCGCGTGGAACGCCCGGCGCCGCACCTCCCCCGTGTGGACGTGCCGCGTCACCGCCTCCCCGTCCTGCACGCCGCCGAAGAGCGTGCTCGGCTCGAGCGCGCAGCCGAGCCCGTGGAGGCGCCGGAGCACGTCGTTGAGGTGCGTGAAGCCGACGTAGGGCGCGACGCTGAGGTACGGCGTGACGATCGTGACCTGCGCGCCGTGCGACGCCACGTGCTCCGCCGTGAGGGCGCTCTCGAGGTCGCCACGCCGGTCGACGACGAGCACCGGCCCGGCGAAGGCGTCGCGGGCCACGGCCTCGTCGATCGAGAGCACCGGGATCGAGCCGTCGAGCTCGGCCCCGAGGCGGTCGACGGCGGGACGCGCGCCGGTCGCGAGGATCACGACGTCCGCGCCCGCGACGAGCGCCTCGTCCGCCTCGACGCCGAGCCGGACGTCGACCCCGAGGTCGGCCAGCTCGAGCTCGAGCCACTCGACCGAGCGGAAGAGCTCCGCGGCCGAGCCGAGCCCGCGGACGTGGCGGAGGCGCCCGCCGAGCTCGCCCTCCCGCTCCACGAGCGTCACGCGGTGGCCGCGCCGCGCCGCGATCTCCGCCGCCTTCAGGCCGGCAGGCCCGCCGCCGACGACGAGCACGTCCTCGGGCGTGTCGGCCGGAGCCGGCTCCCCACGGCCCTCGCGCCCGACGTCGGGGTTGTGGAAGCACGTGATCGGCTGGCCGCCGACCATCCGGTCGACGCAGCCCTGGTTCGCGCCGACGCAGTGGCGGATCCGCCGGCCCTCCCGCACCTTGTTCACGAGATCGGGGTCGGCGATCAGCGCACGGGTCATCGCGACGAGGTCGCAGTCGCCCGCCTCGAGCGCCTGCTCGGCGAGCCGCGGCTCGTTGATCCGGCTGGCGGCGAGCACGGGCACGCGCTCGTCGAGCGCACGGCGCATCGCCCCGGCGAGCGGCAGGAACTCGCCGAGCCCGTGGCGATAGCTGCCGATCGACCGCGCGTAGTGCCCCGTCCGCGACCCCTCCGACTGGCTGACGTAGTCGAGCCCGCCCGTGTCCACGAGCGCGCGGGCGATCGCCTGGAGCCCCTCGGGGCCGAGGCCGCCGCGCTCGGGCGCCATGAAGTCGTCCGTCGAGATCCGGAGGCCCACGATCGGCTCCCGCCCGATGCGCGCGCGAACGCGCTCGACGAGCGCCCTGCCGAAGGCGAGCGGGTCACCCCACTCGTCGTCGCGGTGGTTGCCCCACGGGCTGAAGGACTGCTGAAGGAGGTAGCCGTGCGTGCCGTGCAGCTCGACCCCGTCGAGCCCGGCCTCGACGCACACCTGGGCGGTGTCGGCGAACGCGTCGAGGATCTCCTCGATCTCGGCGGCGGTCATCCGGTGGGCCGCCTCGCCCTCGCCCGAGACCATGTCGTCGAACGCCCAGAGCGGCTCGAGCCCCTGCCGGCCGTCCGAGCGGAACTGGGCGCCGAAGTGGTTCAGCTGCTGGACGACGCGCGTGTCGTGGCGGTGGAGCGCGTCGGCCATCGCGGCGAGCTTCGGACGCAGGTCGTCCGGCTCGTACGGGTAGTGCCCCGTCGCGTGGCTCGTCGGGTGGACGTGCATGGTCTGGAGGAAGATCAGCCCCACCCCGCCCCGCGCGCGGCGCTCCTCGTAGGCGACGTACCGGTCGGCGGAGGTGCCAGGGCGATAGAACTCGAGGAACGAGCCGTGCGCCGTGAACGCGATGCGGTTCCGCACCTCGACGGACCCGACCTGCAGGGGCGAGAGCAGGAGGCTCACTGCAGCACGGTGAGGCGCGGCAGGTCGCTCCCGCAGGCGCAGGCGCCCTCGACCCACGCCGCGCGCACGCCGGGCGCGTAGCGGACGAGCGGCACCGAGCGGCGGAGCGGCGTGACGAGGAGCTCGTCGCCCGAGAGCTCGACGACGTGCCCGTCCGTGAGGACGTGCAGCCCCTCCCCCTGACCGCAGCCGATCGCGATCGGCCCGGTCGCGGGGAAGACGAGGACGTCGAGCGTCCGGTCGGCGTCGTCGGGCGAGACCGCGAAGCGGCGCCGCGACCGGCCCGCCGCCTCGGCGAACGACGGGTCGGGCGAGGGCAGCGCGACCGTCTCGCCCGCCGGCCCTGCGAGCTCCAGCGCGCGACGCCACAGCCGGACGCGCTCGTCCCAGTCGGCCGCGTCGACCTCGCCGCCGCCCCGGAGGACGACGCGCGTCCGCACGGGCCGCGGAGGCTCGCGCGTCGGCGCGGCGTCGTCGAGCGAGGCGAGGCCCGCGGCCGCGAGGACGCGCTCGAGCCGCCGCTCGACGGTGCCGGGGCGGCCGAGGAAGGCCATCACCTCGCCGAGGTCGTAGAAGACCGAGAGGCTCCGGACGCGGCCGTCCTCGAGCTTGAAGACGTCCGTCGCGCGGAAGTGCGTCGGGACGCCCTCGCCGGTCTCGCCGTCGAAGACGATCTCCACCGTGACCACGTCGCCGGCCACGTGGAAGGCGACCGGGTCGTCGTAGTGCACGGGGAAGTTCTCGAGGACGCCCGGGTAGTACCCCATGATCTCGTCGATCCCGTTCAGCCGGACGCCGCCCACGACCTCGACGGTCGCGTCCTCGTGCCAGACCTGCCGGAAGCCGTCCCAGTCCTCGTCGTTGACGCCGGCGAAGTAGCGCCGGACGGCGTCGGGCGGGGCGGCGACCGCGCTCACAGCGCCTTGAGCTTGGCGCGGATCTCGTTCATCGCCTTGAACGAGAACCCGGCGAGCGAGGGGTCGCCGAACGCCGTGATGTTCCAGAGGATCGGGTGCCTGAGGCCCTGGGCGTGGTACTCGGCGAACTGCTCGACGATCTCGTCGGGCGTCCCGCAGAACGCGTAGTAGTCGAGCGTCCGCGGCGGGATCGCCTCCGCGAGGCGCAGCGCCTCCTCGCGTGGCACGCGCGTCGGGAGGAAGTCGTGGAAGCCCGAGCCGTCGGCGCCGAGGGGCGGGTCGATCCCCAGCTTCGCGAAGTCCTCCGACGGCAGGAGGATGCAGAGCAGGCGCACGAGCGGGTGCTGCTTGACGCGCTCGACTGCATTCGCGTCCGGCCCGACGATCACGTACGCGAGCATCCCCGGCGTGACGTGGTCGTCCGGGCGACCCGCGTCCGACGACGCCGCGCGGAGCCGCGCGAGCGCCTCGCCGTACTCGTTCGCGTACATCTTGGTCGGCAGCCAGCCGTCGCCCTTGCGGCCGGTGATCCCGAGCATGCGCGGCTTGTGCGCGGCGATCCAGATCGGCGGCCCCCCGGGGGTGTACGGCTTGAGGCCGAGGACGGCGTCCTTCAGCGGATAGAACTCGCCGTCGAAGTCGACCGCGCCCTCGGCGTTCCAGAGGAGGCGGATCACGTCGAGCGCCTCGTCGAGGTGGCCGACGGGCTTCGACCACTCCATCCCGTACGGGCCGACGTTGAGCTGCTCGCCGCTCCCGAGCCCGAGGATCGCCCGGCCCTTCGTCACGTGGTCGAGGGTGAGCGCGGTCTGGGCGAGGACGGCCGGGTGGTGCGTGATCACGTCGGTGACGACGACGCCAACGCGGATCGTCTCGGTGACGGCGCCGGCGACGCCCATCATCACGAGCGGGTCGAAGTAGGTGTGCGGGTTGTCCTGGAACCTCGCGAGCGGCGTGATGTCCTCCGTCCACACCGACTCGGGGTGCCAGCCCATCAGGTGGCTCGGCCACCAGATCGACTCGTAGCCGTCGGCCTCCGCGCGGCGCGCGTTCTCGACCGCCTTGTCGGCCGGCGGCATGATGGTTCCCGGCGCTCCGAACTCGATCTCCATCTACTTCACTCCCGCCTCGCGCTTGCAGAGCCCGTCGGGGTCGATCTCCTCCCGCAGGAGGCGCACCTGCTCGTCGGTCGGCGGCGTCGTCTCGGGGACGTCGCCGTCCGGGAGCAGCAGCTCGAAGCCGGTCGCCTCCTGCACCTGCTCGACCGTCGCGCCCGGATGGACGGAGACGAGCCGCATCCGCTTCGACTCCGGCTCGAAGTCGAGGACGGCGAGGTTCGTGACGACGACCTCAGGCCCGGGGCCGAGCCCGAGCCGCTCGCGCTCGTCGCCGCCGTCGAGATACCCGGCCGCGGAGCGGAAGTCGACCCGCTCGACGAGCGAGCGCGGGTTGTGGTTCGTGTTCCAGTAGAAGAGGCGCTTGCCGAGCGACCCCATGTCGCCCAGCCCGGCCGTGCCCGGGAGCCGCACCTTCGGCGCGTGGTAGTCGCTGCCGATCACCGAGTTGTTCGCGTTGCCGTACATGTCGAGCTGCGCGGCGCCGACGCAGAAGATCCCGAGGTTCCGCCCGTTCTGCGCGTAGTGCCAGAAGTCGGAGAACTGCTCGAGGTACATGACGGAGTCGCGCCAGAGCGGCGCCTCGAGCGTCGAGGCGGGGACGCGGTCCGGCCTGGGGTCGAGGCCGGCCGCGCCGGCGAGCCAGACGAGCCCGGGCGCGTGCGTGCGGCGCGCGAGCATGATCGCGGCGACCGGGATGAACGACGCCATCCCGTTGCAGACCTCGTCGCCGTCGCGGAACCGCGCCGCGAGCGTCGCGCACATGATCTCGTCGACGGTGTACTCGCTCATGTCCTCGTGATCTCGATCAGGCGCTCGCTGCCGCCGACGGCGGCGAGGTAGTCGGCCTGGGTCGCGGGCGCGCGCACGTAGGCGTCGAGGAACTCCTTCGTCGCGTCGTCGTCGCGCGAGACCTTCGTCCACGCGAGGTGGAAGCGCGCGTCGTACCCGTAGCGCGGGTGGAGCGAGGTCGGGTGCGCGCCGTAGGGCACCTCGACCACCGCGTCGACGCGGAAGCCGGGGAGCACGGTGCGGTCGGGGTTCCGCCGCAGGACCTCGGAGTCGACGATCTCCTCGACGGTGACGATCGTCTTCCGCGCCGCCTTCGGGAAGATCCCGAGGTCGGGCCAGACGATGGTCGGCTCGATCTGGACGTTCCCGTGCTCGTCGGCGCGGTGCGCGTGGACGAGCGCCACGTCGGGGACGAGCGCGCGGCACGCGACGAGGGTCTCGCCGGTGAACGGGTCCTCGAAGGTCTTCAGGTTCTCGTTGACGTCGATCAGGTCGGTGCCGAGCAGCCCCCGGGTCGGCAGCGACGGGAGGTTGCGGGCGCCGGCGGCGAGCCGCGCGTTGAGCGCCGTCTCGGAGAGCTCCTCGACGCGGACGCGCCCCTCCTCGACGGCCTTCCGATACTGCTGACAGAGGCCGAACGTCTCCATCGAGACGGCCGCCCCGATGAAGCGGTCGATCGCGCCGGCGGCGGCGAGCCAGTCGACCGCCATCCCGCCGACGAGGCAGACGAGGCCGAGGTCCCGCTTCTCCTGGCGGATCAGCTCGCGGACGAGCGCCATCGGCGCCGCCTGGGTCGCCATGTTCTGGAGGGCGACGACGTCCCCGTCGGAGACGAGCCCGACCGCTTCCTCGAGCGTCTTCACCTTGCTCATGCGACCCTGACGATCTCGAGCCCGCCGTGGATCTCGACGAGCTGGCCGGTGATGTAGTCGGAGTCGGGCGAGGCGAGGAACGCGACGAGCGCGGCGACGTCGTCGGGCTCGCCGGCGCGGCCGATCGGGATCGAGGCCTCGACCTGCGGGATGATCTCCTCGGGCATCCCGAAGCCCGTCTCCTCGTCGCGGGCCGACGTGAGGCGCGTCCCGCGGATGTAGCCGGGCGCGACCGCGTTGACGTTGACGCGGCTCGGCCCCCACTCGCGCGCGAGGGCCTTCGTCAGGCCGACGACGCCCGCCTTCGCGGCCGAGTAGTTCGTGTTGAACGCGACGCCGTAGATCCCGTTGATGGAGGCGATGTTGACGACCTTCCGGTTGTGGGTCGCATCCCTCACCCGCATGAGCCGCGCCGCCGAGCGCGTCGCGTTCATCGTCCCACGGAGGACCACGTCGACGACGCCGTCCCACGTCTCGTCGGTCATCTTGTGGAAGGCGCCGTCGCGCGTGAGGCCGGCGTTGTTGACGAGGATGTCGAGGCCGCCGAGCTCCGACTCGGCGACGGCCACCATCGCGTCCGTCGCCTCCGCGTCGGCGACCGAGCCGACCGCGACCGCGGCCTCGGGCAGCGAGTCGGCGACGGAGCGCGCCACGTCCTCGTCGACGTCGTTGACGACCACGGCGGCGCCGTCGCGCGACAGCCGGCGGGCGATCGCCTCGCCGATCCCGCGCCCGGCGCCGGTGACGAGCGCGACGCGTCCCTCGAGCGGCCCGGCCATCAGTAGCGGTGCGTCTCCTCGAAGCCCGAGAGCCGGCGGCCGAGGATGTCCTCGGCGACGACGAGCCCGGCGCGGGCCGCGCGGTCGACCCCGATCCCGCGGCTGCGGAACGTCTCGCTCGCGAAGTAGAGCCCGTCGACGTTCGGCGCCCGCCAGTGCGGCCGGAAGACGCCGACGAGGCCCGGCTTCTGGATCACGCCGAACGACGGCTCGAACACCATGTGGCGGCGGCGCCAGCTCGGCTTCGCGAGCCCGGGGATCATCGTCCCGAGGTCCCGCTCGAACTTGTCGAACATCTCGCGCAGGTACCGGTCGTCGCGCCCGCGCGCGCCGGGCACCATCCCGCCCGCGACGTAGAGGAACTTCCCCTCCGGGGCGGTCGACGGGTCGAGCGCGGTCTGCTCGAACATGAAGCCCGAGACGCGCGCGGTCGGCGTGTGCAGCCACGTCGAGAGCTCGCGCCGGTCGAGGACGGGCACCGGCTCGTCGACGGCGAGGTAGAGGCCGAGCCACGCGATCCGGAACTTGTCCTGGGCGAGGAACTTGATCTGCGCGACGTACCAGTCCGGGAGCTCCCACTCGGGGACGACGTTCAGCACGTGCCACACCGGCAGTGTCGAGATGACGCAGTCGGCCTCGATCAGCTCGTCCTCGAATCGTTCGTTCGGCAGGATCCGCGGCTGGCGCGCGACCTCGATCCCCTTCACCTCGCCGTTCTCGATCAGGACGCGCTCGACGCTCGTGCCGAGGCGCAGCTCGCCGCCGTTCTCGGTCAGCGCGTCGGCGAGGTCCTGGAAGAGCCCGTCCCAGCCCTTCTCGGGCCAGAACGAGTACGCGGCGGAGCGCTTCTCGGCGTAGTGGAGCTTGCGGACGTAGAGGTTGTCGCTCGCCGAGTGGTCGTACCAGTGCTCGGTCATGCACTCGAGCACCGTGATGAACTCGAAGAGGTCGATCACGCCCTGGTCGGAGGTGTACTGGAGGATCCAGTCCCGGAGCGGGCGGTCGTCCCACTTGTCGAGCTCCTCGAAGGGCGTCTCGAGCAGGGCGGTGATCACCTTCTTCAGCTCGTCCTTCCCGCCGGAGTAGCGGTCGCGGATCGAGCCCCACTTGCTCGCCTCGTGATCCCACACGTTCATGTCCGTGTTGGACGGGCCGTGGCCGAGGTGCTTGCCGAGGTACTCGAAGATCTTCGTGATGCCCGAGCCCGAGTCCTCGAGCAGGTGCCCGCCGACGTTGAGCTTGAACCCCTCGTCGGGGACCGCCATCCCGCGGCCGCCCAGGTAGGGCGCGCGGTCGAGGACGATCACCTTCTTGCCCTCCTTCTGCAGCAGGGCCCCGGCCGAGAGGCCGGCCGACCCCGCCCCGATCACCGCGACGTCGTAGCGCGCCATCGTCCTAGTACCTCCAGGTCTCCTCGAATCCGGCGAGGCGGCGGCCGAGGATGTCCTCGACCACGGTCAGCCCCGCCCGGGCGGCACGGTCGACCCCGATCCCGCGGCTGCGGAACGTCTCGCTCGCGAAGTAGAGCCCGTCGACGTTCGGCGCCCGCCAGTGCGGCCGGTAGACGCCGACGAGCCCGGGCTTCTGGATCACGCCGAACGACGGCTCGTAGACGAGGTGCCGGCGGCGCCAGCTCGGCTTCGCGAGGCCGGGATACATGACGCCGATGTCCTCCTCGAAGGTCGCGAAGGCCTCGCGCAGGAAGCGCTCGTCCGTGCCCTTGGCGCCCGGGATGACGCCGCCCATCACGTACAGGTACTTGCCCTCGGGGGCGCTCGACGGGTCGTAGGCGGTCTGCTCGAAGAGGAAGCCGGGGAGCCGGCCCTTCGGCGTGTGGAGCCAGGTCGAGAGCTCCTTGCGGTCGATCACCGCGGCGGGCTCGTCGACCGCGATGTAGAGGCCGAGCCACGCGACGCGGAAGTGGTCCTGCGCGAGGTGGCGGATCTGGGCGACGTACCAGTCGGGGAGCTCCCACTCGGGGACGACGTTCAGCACGTGCCACACGGGCAGCGTCGAGATCACGACGTCCGCCTCGATCAGCTCGTCCTCGAACCGCTCGTTCGGGAGGATCCGCGGCTGCCGCGCGACCTCGATCCCCTTCACCTCGCCGTTCTCGATCAGGACGCGCTCCACGCCCGTCCCGAGGCGCAGCTCGCCGCCGTTCTCGGTCAGCGCGTCGGCGAGGTCCTGGAAGAGCCCGTCCCAGCCCTTCTCGGGCCAGAACGAGTAGCCCGCCGTCTGCTTCTCGGCGTAGTGCATCTTCCGGACGTAGAGGTTGTCGCTCGCCGAGTGGTCGTACCACTCGTCGGTGAGGCACTCGAGGACGGCCACGAACTCCCAGAGGTCGATCACGCCCTGGTCGGACGTGTACTGCAGCATCCACTCGCGCAGGGAGCGGTCGTCCCACTTGTCGAGCTCCTCGAACGGCGTCTCGAGCAGGGCGTTGATCACCTTCTTGAGCTCGTCCTTCGTCCCCGAGTAGCGGTCGCGGATCGAGCCCCAGCGGTTCGTCTCGTGGTCCCAGACCGGCATGTCGGACGAGACCGGGCCGTGGCCGAGGCGCTTGCCGAGGTACTCGAAGATCTTCGTGATCCCCGAGCCCGAGTCCTCGAGCAGGTGCCCGCCGACGTTGAGCTTGAACCCCTCGTCGGGCACGGCCATGCCGCGTCCGCCGAGGTAGGGGGAGCGGTCGAAGACGGCGACGCGCTTGCCCTCCTTCGCGAGCAGGGCGCCGGCGCAGAGCCCGGCGGAGCCGGCTCCGATCACCGCGACGTCGACCTTCGCCATCCAGCCGCCTCCTCTTACCTACCAAACGCTTGATTGGGAAACGCGATTGTCGTCGGCCGCCGCCCATGCGTCAAGCGGGCACCCGCACCTGCTTGCCGTCCACCGGTCGTTTGTTTGATACTGACCCCGTGGAGGGAGAGGCCCGTCACTCCTCGAGCGCGGCCCGCACGGCGGGAACCGCGCCGATCAGCCGGGGGACGCCGACGAGCGTCGCGACCGCGAGCACCGCGCCCCACACCTCCTCGTCCGGGACGCCGACGGCGCGCGCGCGGGCCACGTGGGCGGCGAGCGACTCCTCGGGCGCGGCCAGCCCGACGAGCGTGCCGATGCGGACGAGCTCGATCGTCCGCTCGTCGAGCCCCCCGAGCCGCTCGAGCTCGACGCGCGCGTCCTTGAGCGCCGCGACCGCCGCGGGATCGAGCCCGCGCAAGCCGTCGGGCACCGCGATCGGGGTCGGCTCTCGCTCCTCCACCGCCGCGCGACCGTATCAAGCGGGCGATCCCGCGTGAGCGCCGCCGGCGCGCCCCCGAACCTCGAGGCGGGGCTCCTCCGCGGACGGGGCTTCGACCTCGGGCCGTACGCGACGCGCTACCCGCCGCACGAGCGGACGATGCTCCGCGTCCTCGCCGACCGAGCCGCGGACCGGCCGGACAAGCCGTGGCTCGTGTTCGACTCGACCGACGTCCTGACGTTCGCCGAGGGCTGGCGCGACGTCTGCAAGGTCGGCCATGCGCTCGACGCGGCCGGGCTCGAGCCCGGCGCGCACGTCGGGCTCCTCCTCCGGAACCAGCGGGAGTTCATGCCGGCCTTCTACGGCCCGCAGGTGCGCGGCGGCCGGACGGTGCCGCTCAACGCCGACTCGCGCGGCCCGCTGCTCCAGCAGGTGATCGAGCACAGCGACGTCGAGGTGGTCGTCGTCCGGGCCGACCTCGCCGACCGCCTCGAGGCGCTCGCCTCGCTCGGCCGGGTCCGCCTCGTCGTCGTCGTCGGCGACGGGCCGCTGCCCGAGCTTCCGGGCATCGAGACGGTCACCTGGGACGCCTGGCTCGCGGACGCGGAGGCGAGCCACGCGTGGCCCTTCCCGCCCCACGACGCGCGGTGCCTCATCCAGTACACGTCGGGGACGACCGCGCGGCCGAAGGGCGCCGTCTACACGCACAACTTCCTCTACCTCTACGCGGCGATGTGCACGGACAGCCAGGAGCGCACGGAGGACGACGTGCTCACGGCCCCGCTCCCGCTCTTCCACGTCGCCGCGCTCCACATCATCGCCAACTCCTCGCTCCACGCCGGCTGCACGGGGCACCTGAAGACGCGGTTCTCCGCCTCGCGCTACTGGGAGCAGTGCGCGGAGGACGGCGCGACCTGGGCGATCCTCCTCGGCCCGATGGCCGCGATGGTCGCGAAGATGACGCCCGAGCCCGTCCCCGAGCACGCCGTGACGCGGTGCTTCTGCCCGCCGCCGCCGCCCGAGCACGAGGAGTGGGAGCGGCGCTTCGCGCCGGTGAGGCTCATCTGGTGGGGCTACGGGATGACCGAGGTCTATCCCCTGCCGATGATCGACCCCGAGCTGCAGGACCGCTCGCTCCCGATGGACACGCTCGGGATGCCCGTCTCGTGGATGGACTACGGCGTCGTCGACGAGCACGACGAGCTGGTCGGGCCGAACGAGGTCGGCGAGCTCGTCTTCCGGCCGCGCATCCCCCACGCCCTCGTGAGCGAGTACTACCGCGACCCGGAGCGCACCGTCGAGGCGTTCCGCAACCTCCTCTTCCACACCGGCGACCTCGCGACGTACGACGAGCAGGGGCTCCTCCACTACCGGAGCCGCACGCAGGACCGGATCCGCCGACGCGGGGAGAACGTGTCGGCCCCGGAGCTCGAGTGGGTCGCGCTCACGCACCCCGAGGTCGTCGAGGCCGCGGCGTACGGCGTCCCGAGCGAGCTCGGCGAGGAGGACGTCAAGCTCGACGTCGTCCTCCGCGCGCCCGTCGCGGCCACCGAGCTCCACGCGTGGCTGTGCGAGAACGTGCCGCGGTACATGGTCCCGCGGTACCTCGAGCAGCGCGACGGGTTCCCGAAGACGCCGAGCGAGCGGATCGAGAAGTACAAGCTGAAGGCCGAGCCGGTGACGCGGGCCGAGGTCTTCGACGCCGACGCGGCACTTGACGAACAAACGGCCGGTTGACGAGAGTGCGTACGCTGTGTAACGACCCGCACAGAGGTTCTCCGGCCGAGGGCATCCCTATGCTCGCCGGTGCGGGGTCCCCCCGACGCTGATGGCGAACACCGAGACCGAGACGAGAAACCGCCGCTCCCGCGCCCCGCGGCGCCGCCAGAGCGAGATCCTCGAGGCAGCGGCCCGCGTCTTCCACGAGAAGGGCTACGAGTCGACGTCCATCCAGGACATCGCCGACTCGGTCGGGATCCTCAAGGGCAGCCTCTACTACTACATCACGTCCAAGGAGGATCTCCTCTACGAGATCATCCAGGGCGTCCACGAGGAGGCGCTGAAGAACCTCGATCGGATCTCCGCCCTCGACGGCACCGCGCTCCAGAAGATCCGGGCCTTCGTCGTCGTGCACTTCACGCACAACGCCGAGAACCTCGTGAAGATGGGCGTCTTCTTCAAGGACTTCCGGTCGCTGAGCGGCGAGCGCCGGCAGATCATCGTCGCCGAGCGCGACAAGTACGACATGTTCCTGCGCGACCTGATCCGCGCGGGCCAGAAGGACGGGAGCGTCTGCCGGGACGTCGACGCGAAGCTCACCGCGATCACGATCCTCGGGATGCTCAACTGGATCTACCAGTGGTACCGCCCCGGCGGGGAGCTCGACGCGGTCGAGATCGCGAACGCCTACGGGGACTTCGTCGCCGCGGGCCTCGCGTGCGATCCCGCGACGCACACGCCGGGCCACCGGCGCGCCCTCGCTCCGCTGCCCGCCGGGCTCGAGGAGTTCGAGGCGAACGGCACGGGCGCGACCGCCCGCCGCCGCGCGAAGAAAGGCTGACGCCCGGCGATCACCCGTTGGCGCGGGCCTTGGCCAGGCGAGGGATCGAGCCGCGGGAAGCCGCTCGGCGGATTCCCGCCTGGCGGACGAGAGCCTGTCACCAGGCGAAGGCGGACGTGAAGCCGCCGTCGACGATCAGCGTCTGCCCGGTGACGTAGCTCGAGGCGTCGGTCGCGAGGAAGAGCACGGCCTCGGCGATCTCCCGCGGCTGCCCCGTCCGGCCGAGCGGGATGCGGGCGTCGAAGACGGCGCGGTCGAGGACGCCGCGCTCGACGTTCCGCGTGATGATCTCGGTCTCGATCACGCCCGGCGCGACCGCGTTGACCCGGATCCCGTCCGGCGCCCACTCGATCGCGAGGTCGCGGGTCAGGCTCACGATCCCGCCCTTCGCCGCGGCGTACGACGCGCGCCCGCCGGCGCCGAGGAAGGCGGCGATCGACGCGACGTTGACGATCGCGCCGCCCCGCTCGCGGAGCAGCGGGTACGCGGCGCGCGCGCAGCGCATGGTGCCGCCGAGGTGGACGTCCAGCATCGCGGCCCAGCGCTCCTCCGTCACGTCGACGGTCGGCTCGGGATGGCTGATGCCGGCGTTCGCGACGAGCACGTCGAGCCGCTCGAGCGCCCCGAAGACGCGCTCGACCGAGGCCGGGTCGGTGACGTCGAGCTCGACGCCCGTCCCGCCGACCGCGCCGGCGACCTCGACCGCGAGCGCGCCGTCGAGGTCGGCGACGACGACGTGGTGGTCCGCCTCGGCGAGCCGCTCGGCGTCGGCGCGGCCGAGCCCGTTCGCCCCGCCGGTGACGAGCGCGACCCGCTGCTCGGCCATCAGACGACCCGGAACGGGCGGGCGACGAGCCGCTCGAGGCCGAACGCGGTGCCCGCGAGCGCGTAGCCCGCCTCGTGGCCGAGCTCGCCGTGGACGAACGCGAGCGCCTCGGCCGGGGACGGGAACCAGAGGATGTCGACGGCGCGGAAGACCGGAGGCAGCCGGCCCTCGTGCGCGCCGGGCAGCTCGAGCAGCTGCTCGTGCCGCAGCGGCTCGGCCCGGGCGGCGATCTCGCGGTACGGCCCGGCGAGCGCCGCGAAGAGCTCGTCGGTCGTCGACCGCGCGTCGAGCGGGAGGTACGTGAGGAGCTTGACGGCGCCCTCGCCCGGCTCGCCGTCCTGCAGGACGCGTCGCTCGGAGAGGAGGAGCAGGAAGCGCGACTTGTCGATCAGCGAGTGCTCGTCGGCGACGACCGCCTGTCGGTAGTGCTCGGACGCGAAGGCGGCGTCCATCGCCTCCAGCGAGTCCCACTCGAGCTCGGAGCAGGCGTCGAACCCGACGTACGGGAAGAGCGGCCGGCCGTGCTCGAGGACGGCGTGGTTCTGAACGTACGACCGGAGCCCGTCGAGCTGCGAGGCGAGGTCGGCGTGCTCGGAGCGCCAGTGCGACTGGAGCCCCTCGTAGTCGAGCGAGGCCTCCCTCGGCGCCATCCCCATCCGGGTGATCACGCGCCGCACGATACGGGAGGCGTCGTTTGTCTGCCAAACGGCCGTTTGGTATGACAGGACCCCCGCCCCGAGGAGGCGCCGTGGTCACGCCCGAGGACGACTATCCGCATCCCGTTCCGCCGCAGGCGTTCATGACGTGGAAGGAGAACTGGGTCTTCCCCGCGGTCGACACCGAGCAGCGGGTCGCGACGCTCTTCCACTTCTCGCTCCGCCCGGGCGCCGGCGAGGGGATCTTCACCGCGAAGCTCTGCATCGACGACTGGGAGCACCGCTACGTCGGCCGGTCGCCGGTGCCGCCTGATCTGACCGCGTTCGTCCCCGTGCGCAACGAGAGGATCACCTTCGAGGTCGTCGAGCCCGCGACGCGGTTCCGGATCACGTACCGGGGCGACGAGCTCGACGCCGAGATCGACTACGCCGCGCGGTTCCCGACCTGGGACTTCGACGACAACGCTCTCGCCCCCGGCGACTCGCCGCTCGGCGACCGCGGCCGCGGCGTCTTCCACTTCCACCACTACGAGCAGGCGCTCCGGCACGAGGGCACGATCACCCTCCGCGCCGGGCCGCGCGCGGGCGAGACGATTCGCGTCTCCGGCTACGCGAACCGCGACCACTCCTGGGGCTGGCGCGAGGACCTGACCTTCCGCCACCACCACTGGCTCTGCGCCTCGTTCGAGGACCGCTACGTCCAGGGCACCGTCATGAACGAGCAGTGCTACCCGGACGGGGACAAGCACGGCGGCTGGATCTCGACCGAGGCGGGGAACGTCGCCGTCGCGCAGGTGGACACGAGCGACGCCTACTGGCTCGCGCCCGGCGAGCCGCTCCCGCGCCTCGACCGCGACGTGCGCTACCGACTCACGACCGCCCACGGCGCGACCGCCACCGTCGTCGCGCACCTCGCGAGCGACCTCGGCCGCCTCTACCTCAACGCCCGCTCCGCCGACCGGACGCAGGTGTACCAGGACGTCCAGGTCTTCTGCCCGATGACGCTCGAGGAGGAGGGGCTCGAGGGCGCGGGCGTGCTCGAGCTCGGGAAGTTCTACGACGGGCCCGACGCGGCCGAGCTGACCGCGCGCTCCGCCTCGCGCATCCCGGCGTGAAGACCGAGGAGGTCGGGGAGGCGCTCGCCCCGTGGTTCGCGGCGCGCCTCGGCCTCGACGCGGCGCGCGTCGTCGAGCTGCGCCGTCACGCCGAGGGCTTCTCGTGGGAGACGTACACCCTCGCGGTCGAGGGCGGCGGGGAGCGACGCGGCTACGCCGTCCGCGTCGAGCCGCGCGACGGCCTCCTCGCGCCGTACGACATCCGCGGCCAGTACGAGCTGCACGCCGCTGTGGTGGCGCACTCGGACGTCCCGATGCCCGCGCTGCACTGGCTCGAGCTCGACGAGGCGGTGCTCGGGATGCCGTTCTTCGTGATGGAGCGGCTCGAGGGCGTCGTCCCGGTGCAGTGGCGCGGCAAGGACCCGGCGATCTTCCCGGACGACGCGGCCCGGCGGGAGATCGGGCTCGAGTTCGTGCGCGTCCTGGCCCTCGTCCACGCGGTCGACCCGCAGGCGGCCGGGCTCGGGTTCCTCGGCGAGCACGACGCCTCCGACGCGGCGGCGCGGGCGCAGATCGACCACTGGGAGGGCTACTACGCCGACTCGGTGCTCGTCGAGCTCCCGCTCGTGCGCTACGCGCTCGGCTGGCTCCGCGGCAGCGTCGCGACGTCGGGCCGCGTCGGGCTCTGCCACGGCGACTACCGGATCGGGAACTTCATGCTCGGCCCGGAGCGGCGGATCGTCGGCGTCTTCGACTGGGAGCTCGCGCACCTCTCCGACCCGGTCGAGGACATCGCCTACGCCGGGCTCCCGCTCTTCCGCGGCCGGAGCCCGCTCCTCTCGCAGCTGCTCGCGCCCGACGAGTTCTTCGCGCGCTACGAGGAGCTCACCGGCCTCCGCGTCGAGCCCGCGACGTTCCGCTTCTGGACGGTGCTCGGCCTCGTGAAGACGATCGCGTCGTTCATGCGCGGCGTCCGCGCCTTCGAGGAGGGGCGGATCCGCGACCTCCGGCTCGCCGCGATGGGCCACCAGGTGCAGCACACCCTGCGGCACCTCGCCGTCGCGCTCGAGCTCGTCGAGGCGCCGTGAGCGGGGGAACGACGATCGGGCAGGTGCTGGTCGAGGCGGCCGAGCGCTGGCCCGACCGCATCGCGGTCTCGTTCCCGGACGGCGAGCGCACGTACGGCCAGCTTGCCGACGCGGCCCGGCGCACCGCGCGCGGCCTCCACGCGCTCGGGGTACGACCCGGCGAGCACGTCGGCGTCCTGATGCCGAACGGCCCCGAGCTGGTCGACGCGATCTTCGGGGTCGCGCTCGCCGGCGGCGTGCTCTGCCCGCTCAACGCCCGCTACCGGGCGACCGAGCTCACGCACGTCGTCGCCCGGGCCGAGCACGTGGCGCTGCTGACGAGCGACGCGATCGTCGACCACGTCGACTACGTGCCGATCCTCCACGAGGCGCTGCCCGGGCTGGCCGAGACCGGCTTGTCGAAGCAGGCACCCGCCCTCCGGGACGTCGTGCTGCTCGGCGAGCGGCGGGCGCCGGGGACGCGGAGCGGCGCGGAGCTCGAGGCGC
>DASTKY010000230.1:0-4153 GCA_035715495.1 Gaiella sp.
GTCGCCGACGGCCTGGCGGACGAGCACGAGACGGCGGCGCGGCCGCGAGCAGACGGTCGCGAAGAGGAACCGGTCGCGGCTCGCCGCGTCGGGCCGCACGAGGCGTGCGCCGCGGAGCTCGTCGAGCGTGCGTCGCGTCTCCTCGTCGAGGAACGGCTCGGTCCGCTCGCGGCGGGGGAGCACTCCCTGCTCGAGCCCGAGCACGAACACGGTGTCGAAGCGCCGGTTGCGCGCCCGCAGCAGGTCGAGCACGGCGACCCGGCCCGGCGCGCCCGGCCGCTCGCGGCGGACGGTCGTGCGCTCGAGCGACGCCAGGACCTCAGCACGGCCGAGCGCGAGGCTCGATGCGGCGAGCTCGTCCAGCTCGTCGAGCGTCCGGCCGACGGCGTCGTGCGCCTGCAGGTCGAGCCGCGACCGCTCGTCGAGCGGAGGGCTCGTCGTGCCGTGCGCGTGGCGCAGCATCGCGTCCGCGAGCGTGCGGACCGCGTCGAGCGGGCTCGGCTCGGAGGTGACGAGGTCGAGCAGCGGCAGCGGGCGGTTCTCGCGCAGCTCGACCGTCACCGCGACCGCGCGGTCGCCCCGGCGGACGCCGCGTCCGCGCAGGCGCCCTTCGACCCAGTCGACGTCGCGCCTGGGAAGCCCCGAGTACGGAGAGCGCAGGTGGGCGTAGAGCTCGGGTCGCTCGCCGTCGAGCCAGGCGAACCGGAGCAGCGCGAGCAGCGCGTGGCCGAACGGCGTCGTGCGCAGCGCGACGCGGGTCTCGAGCGCGAGCGGGACGCCGAGCGCGCCGAACGCGGCCTCGAGCGGCAGCCGCATGCGCTCGACCGAGGGGCAGACGATCGCGATCTCCTCGGGCGGGACGCCGCCGCGAACGAGGCCGAGGACCTCGTCGGCGACGAGCTCCGGCGTCCCGCGCGTCCCCGCGCCCTCGAGGAACCGGAGCGACGAGTCGAGCGGGCTGCGCGAGGGCGCCTCCGTGAACAGCTCGCGCTCGACGTGGGCGAGCGCGGGCGGGAGGTACTCGTCGGACCGCGGCCCGAGCTCGGTGACGTTCCCGCCGGCCAGGCGGGCGAGGTCGTCGACGGTGCGCCGCAGGGACGCGTAGACGGCGCGACCGGGCTCGTACGGGAGCGAGACGTGGACGTCGCCGCGCCCCGCCAGCGCCTCGAGGAGCCGCCACTCGGCAGCCGTCAGGTCCTCGAAGCCGTGCGCGAAGACGGGGGCGCCCCGCCACGCGTCGAGCTCGCCCGTGAGCCGCTCGACGGCCCGACGACGGAGCGCGCCGCGGTCCCAGGCGCCCAGGCGCTCCAGCTCGTCGCGGTAGGCGCGCAGGAGGCCCTGGAGCGGCTCCGCCAGCTCGTCCGGGTCGACGAGCGCGCCGTCGAGGTCCGCGATCGTCCGGCCGAGCGCATCCGCATAGCCCGAGAAGCGCCCCACGGCCGACGGACGGCTCTCCGCGACCCGGCGGAGGACGAGCGTCCGCTCGACGTCGCCGAGCACGCGCCTGCGCGCGGCATCCGCCTGGGCGAGATGCTCGAACAGGCTGTCGAAGGTGCCGACCGTGCCCGCGAGCAGCCCGCCGCAGCGCTCGACCAGCTCGCGCTCGAGGCGCTCCACGTCCGCGCGGTTCGGGACGACGAGCCAGGGATCCCGATCCAACGCGTCGACGAATCGGTCGAGGAGCAGGCGCACCTTTCCGGCGTGCACCGGGCCGACGACGAGGGAGAGTCCCACCGGTGCATGGTAGTCGGGCGGTCCGCCGACCCTCCCGCGCCGCGAGGGACGAAACGGCGCTCCGAGCGAGGAATCCGGGACGCCGCTGCTCCGCCGCGGCGTTCCGGCACGGGCCGTGCACACCGCGTCGCGCGCACGGCCCTGCCGTGGTCAATCCGAAATCAGGCCAGCGATTTCGGCTTTCGCCCGCGACGGGCGACGGCCGTGCCGGGCATCGATCCGGCGCACGAATCGCACAGGTCGGCGGCCTTCGCACCGCGCCTCGCGTCCGTGAACGTGACCCGCATCACCGCGCCCTTTCCCTCCTCCACTTCTGACCCGCACTTGTCGCAAACCAGAACGGTCTTTCTCGCCACGATTACCTCCCGGAGCCGGGCGCCGCTTCCGCGATCCCCCTCGATAGATGGTCTGAACACGTGCAGTGTATTCCATTGACCGAAATTCACGTAGCAATTGCCGATGAGTTGCGACGACTGGGCAGCCATTACACTCCGGCCCGTCATGGATGCCCGCACGATCGTCGTCCTCGAGGGCGACCAGACCGGCCAGGAGCTGCTCGAGGCCGCGCTCCGCGTCCTGCAGCCCGACGTCCTCGGGCTCGAGCTCGCCCTTCCTCGCTTCGACCTCTCGCTCGAGCGGCGCCGCGAGACCGGGAACGAGATCGTCCGCGAGGCGGCGGCGGCCATCGCCCGCCACGGGCTCGGGCTGAAGGCGGCGACCGTGACCCCCGAGGGCCAGGGCGACATCGGCTCGCCGAACCGCATTCTGCGCGAGGACATCGGCGGAAAGGTGATCGTCCGCACGGGCCGTCGCATCCCCGGCGTCCTCCCCGTCGGAGGCGTTCACTCCCCCATCTCGGTCGTCCGGATGGCCGTCGGCGACGCCTACGGCGCCGAGGAATGGCGCGAGGGGAGCGGCGACGACGAGGTCGCGTTCCGCACCGAGCGGATCGAGCGCCGCATCTGCCGTGCCGTCGCCGAGTTCGCGTTTCGCCAGGCGGCGCGCACCGGCGCGAAGGTCTTCGGCGGCCCGAAGTACACGGTCAGTCCCGTCTACGAGGGGATGCTGAAGGAGGAGATGGACGCTGCCGCGGCGCGCCACCCCGACGTGCCCTACGAGCCGCAGCTGATCGACGCGACGTTCGCGCTGCTGATCTCGTCGAGCGGCGCACCGATGGTGATCCCCGCGCTCAACCGCGACGGCGACATCCTCTCCGATCTCGTGCTCCCCCTCTTCGGCTCGATCGCGGGCTCCGAGTCGCTCCTCGTCGCGTTCGGCGACGAGATCGACCGCCCGACCGCGCTCATGGCCGAGGCCGCGCACGGCACCGCTCCGGCGCTCGAGGGCAAGGACGTCGCGAACCCGATGGCCATGATCCTCGCGTCCGCTGCCCTCCTGGCCCACAGCGACGACGACGAGTGCGAGACCGCGGGGCGCGCGATCCGCGAGGCGACGCTCGAGGCCGTCGCCGAGGGCATCCGTACCGCCGACCTCGGGGGGCACCACGGTACGACGGCGTTCACCGACGAGGTGATGCGCCGGGTGACGACGAAGCTCGAGGTCTGGGCCGCGCTCTAGCCGGCCCGAGGCTCAGGCCGCGACGGCCGTCGTGGCCCGCGTGATCTCGCCGGCGTCGAGCGCCGCGAGGAACGCGTCGACGACGTCGGGGTCGAACTGCGAGCCGGCGCACCGCTCGATCTCGGCGATCGCGTCGTCCTGCCGGAGGGGCGCCCGGTACGGGCGGCCCGAGGTCATGGCGTCGTAGGCGTCGACGACGGCGAGGACGCGCCCCTCGCCGGGGATCGCAGTGCCGGCCCGACGGGTCGGGTAGCCGCCTCCGTCCCACCGCTCGTGATGGAAGAGGACGCAGGGGAGCGCGGGGACGAGCGAGGGGACGCCCGCGAGGATCCAGACGCCCTCGACGGGATGCGCGCGGATCTCGGCGAGCTCCGACTCGTCGAGGCCACCGGGCTTCGCCAGCACCTCGGGCCGGACGTTCACCTTGCCGACGTCGTGCAGCACCGCGCCCAGGCGCAGCGCGCCGAGCCGCTCCTCGTCCCACCCGAGCCGGGCGGCGACGGCGTCCGCGTTCGCGGCCACGCGCGCAGCGTGCGCACCGAGCAGCGGGTCGTAGGCGTCGAGCGCGTTCTCGAGATCGGCGAGACGGAGCACGGCTGTGTCACGTTCCCTCCCCGCGCCCGGAACCCTTCTCGTTAGATTCAGCGGCGGATGCGAGTCTGCGTGCCACGGGAGTCAGCGCCCGGCGAGCAACGGGTCGCTCTGACCCCGGAGGCGGTCTCGAAGCTCGTGGCCTCGGGCTTCGAGCTGGCGGTCGAGCGCGGCGCCGGCACGGCCGCCCGCTTCACCGACGGGGCGTACGCCGAGGCCGGGGCGGAGCTCGTGGCGCCGGAGGCCGCGG
>DASTKY010000231.1:0-2866 GCA_035715495.1 Gaiella sp.
GGGAAGATCCGCCGGATCGAGCTGCGCGAGCTCGAGCTCGACCGCGCCGCGGCCGGCGGGGCCGACGCCTAGCCACGTCGCTGCGCCGGCTAGTCGGGCGGCGCGGCCTCGAGGAGCTCCTGCGCGGCCGGGACGTCCGCCTCCGCGACGAGGACCTCCGTCCAGCCGCCGAAGCCCATCACCTCGCCCGAGACGTCGGCGGGCCGGTCGGCGCACGCGATGCCGTTCGCGCGCAGCAGCGAGCAGACGATGTCCGCCTCCGCCTGGCTGGAGACGACGGTGAGGCGCACGGGTTCGGCCACGCGCAGATCGTAGAGCGGTGGGGGCTCGCCCGTCCGGGCGGGCGCGCGCCGGCGTCAGAGCAGCGCGTTGCGGCGGAGCCACCCGAGCGCGAGGAAGCCCCACACCGGCGGGAGGTAGAAGGTCGAGACCCGGTAGAGCAGCGCCGCGGCGAGGGCGGCGTCCTCGGGCATGCCTGCGGCCGAGAGCCCGACGGTGAGGCCGAGCTCCGCGACGCCGATCCCGCCGGGGATCGGGATGAAGCTCGCGAGCAGCGAGACGGAGATGTTGATCAGCAGGAGGTCGGCGAGCCCGAGGTCGTAGCCGAAGCCCTGCGCGAAGAGGCCCAGGGCGCACGCGAACAGGAGCTCCGTCGCCAGGCTGCCCCCGACGAGGAGTACGAGCCGGCGCGACGCGCGGAGCCCCGCGAGCGCGGCCCGGACCTCGGGCCACCAGGCGCGGACGCGGTCGACGACCGCGGTCCGGACGCGGCGGACGAGCAGAAGGCCGACGAGCGTGAGCGCGACGAGGACGGCGAGCACGACGACGAGCTCGAGCGAGTCGCCGCCGGGCGTCTCCAGCTCGAGGTCGAGCGTCGCCTCCGTGAACAGGAGGAGCACCACGAGCAGCAGCGCCTGGATCACCGTGCTCGTGAACGAGTCGATCGCGCCCGCCGTGACCGCGCCCGCGGGCGGGACGCCCTGGCGCTGGAAGAAGCGGATGTTGACCGCCATCCGGGCGAAGTTCGAGGGGAGCGCGAGGTTCATGTAGCCCGTGGCCAGCTGCATCGCGTAGACCGGGACGAACGGCAGCCGCGCCGGGACGGAGCCGAGGGTGGAGAGGGCCTGCGTGAGCCGCGGGAGCTGCGCGACGAGGAAGCCGAGCGCGATCCAGCTCCAGGCGGCGTCCTCGATCGTGGCGCCGAGCTCGTCGAGGTCGAGCGCGCCGAGGGCGTCGAGCACGGTGGTCGTCGCCAGCACGAGCAGCGCGACCTGGGCGAGCGTCCACCAGGTGACGCGCCGCAGCTTGACGAGCTCGGGGGGCTCGACCCCCGCGGCGGCGGCAGCGCGGTCGCGGAGCTCGTCCACCTCGACGTCGGCGGCCTCGAGCGATCGCCGCAGGCGGGGCGGCAGGGCCGCCGGCTGGAGGTACGGCGCGAGCGCGGCGAGCCCGTCGGGCCCGAGCGACTCCAGCCCGGCGGCGACCGCTCCCTCCGGCCCGGCGGCGACCGCCGTGGTCGCGAGGAGCTGCGCGCGGTCGGTGAGGAGCTGATCCTCCCGGGGCGCGACCACCGAGCCCGCGAAGTCGACGAGGCCGACCTCGTCCCCGACACGGGCAACGGTGCTGCCGTCGACCCGCAGGTGCGCGAGCCCGGCGGCGCCCACGCGCGCGAGCGCCTGCCATGCGGCCCGCAGCAGGGCGTCGTCGACGGCCCCCTCCCCGAGCTCGTCGAGCGCGGCCGCGTCACCACGCAGCACGAGGAGCGCGTCGCCCGACGACGACTCGGCCGCGACGACGACCTCACGGGTCGCGACTCCGCCCTGCCGCGCGAGCAGCGTCGCGAGCGCCTCGTGCTCGACCGCCTCGATGCGGCTGAGCCGGAGCCGCTGCCCGTCCCCCCGGTAGAGCGCCGTGCGCCACAGCCGCTCGAGGAGGTGCGTGTCGTACGCGTCCCGCCGTAGACCTTGACGAGGAGCGGGCTTCCGTCGGCTGCGAGCCCGCGTGCGACGAAGACGCCGGCGGGCTGGCGGGCCGCCGGCTCGAGGGACTCGACGGGGACGCCGAGCTCCTGCACCGCGGCGAGGACGTCTGCGGTCTCGGGGTGCCCCGCAGCCGTGCCGAGCGCGAGGCGGACGGCCGCCGCCGCGACGACGCCGACGAGGAACGCCGTCGGGACGGCGCCCGGCGACACCGGCTCGACGAGCGTCGCGGCGAGGAGCCCGGCGAGGAGGATCCAGCGCCCCGCGCGCTCGAGCGGCCGGACGAGGTGCGCGCCGACCGTGAGGATCACGGCCGTGCAGACGGCGACGCGCGTGACGGGGAACGTCGTCGCGCTCGCGTCCCACCAGAGAACCTCGTCGGCGCCGGGCCAGCTGCCGACTGCGAGGCGCGCGCAGACGAGCGTGATCGCGGCGGCGCACGCGACGGCGACGGCCGCCTCCAGCACGACGACCGCGCGTCGCGTGACCACGGCGGCCACGACCAGAAGGAGCGCCCACAGCGCGAGCAGGTCATAGGCGACCGCCCAGGCGGGCGCGAGCCACTCGGGCGTGCTGTCGAGGAACGCCGCGAGCGAGCGCTCGACCCTCGACGGCGGGTACGCGACGACGAGCGCGGCGAGCAGCAGCAGCGCCGGGACGCCGACGATCACGTCGCTCGCGCGGCGGAACCGGCGCCTCCCGCGCGCGGCGGAGAAGACGCGGACGCCGCGGGCTCCGACCCCGCGCGGGCGCAGCCCCGCGAGCACGCCGTCGAGGACGTCCACCGCTAGCGGGCCGGCTCCGACGCGAAGAGGTCGAGCCCGAGCCGCCGGGCGAGGTACCGGGCGACGAGCTGCCCCTTGACGCTGTTGCCCGCCGCGTCCAGC
>DASTKY010000232.1:0-4766 GCA_035715495.1 Gaiella sp.
GACCAGGGCGTGTCGTCGCCGTCGACGAACACCGGCTCGGTCCCGTAGACCGACAGCGTCTCCGCGTAGGTCACGAGGCCGCGGATCGCGAGCTCGAGGTTGCGCCGCTCCTCCACCGCGCACTGCGTCATCGCTCCGGGACGCCCGGTCTGCGAGCCGACGAGCAGCGCGATCGCGTTCAGCGGCGCGTATCTGGCGACGCCGACCGTCGTCTCCATCTCGGCGAAGCCACGCCGCGCTGCCTCGGCCGCGTCGGCCGCGAGGAGCGCAGGGCTCTCCTTGAGGTTCGTCACGTGCGCCTGGTTCCCCGGCGCGCGGCGGGCGCGGAGCTTCTTCAGCGCGAGCATGAGCTCGACCGGATCGAGCAGGCCGATGACGCGGGCAAGCTTCGCGGGGGTCAGCCCGCGGGACAGGCGCACGAGCTCGGCACGAGGGACGTCGACGTCGACGAGCAGGCGCGCGATCGCGAGATCGTCCATCGCCATCGCCTCCGAGGCGACCGCGAGGTCGAGGCCGTGCGCGACGACGAAGCGGTCGATGACGTCGAAGTCGGCCGCGTCGCGGCCGTCCATCCGGATGACGGCACCGTCCTCGACCACGAGCTCCGGCTCGGGGTCGTTCGGGCCGTTCGCGGCCACGAGGCCCAGTTCGGGGACCGGCGAGACGAGCTGCTCGAGCGAGAGATCGCGCGTCGCGCGCGAGGCGAAGCGACGGCTAGCCACGAGCCAGCAGTCCCCGCTCGGCGTACGCGGCTGCCGCCTCGCGCACGAACGCCGCGGTCCTCCGCGCGTCGAGCCCGTCGAGGCGGGACGCCCACTCCTCGAGCTCTCCGGCGGTCGCGCGGCGCGGCCGCAGCGCCGTGTAGATCTCGAGCAGAACGTCGTCCGGCACGGAGGCCAGCTCGGCCGCGCGCTCGAGGTTCTCCGCGAGCTGCGTGCGGCCGGCAGCTGCTGCCACCTCGGCCTGCAAGCGCAGCGTCTGCGGCGTCGCGCGGATCTCCCCGCCGCTCAGGGTCCCCTCGCGAACCGCATCGAGTGTCACGCCGTCGAGCGGCACGCCGGCCGGTGTCGTCACGAGGTCGGGGCGCCGGGCACCGAGCGGATAGTCACGGATGGGATCGAAGGCCACTCCGCCGAAACTCTAGGCTTGCTCCCGAGACATGGGCAACGCGGAGCGGTTCACGGGGAAGGTGGCACTCGTCACCGGAGGGTCGAGCGGCATCGGAGCCGCGGTGGCCCGACGCCTCCACGACGAGGGCGCACGGGTGGCGTCACTCGACCTCGACGCGGAGGCGCCGAACGGCGTGCTTTCGCTCACCGGCGACGTCGCGCGCTCGGCGGACGTCGAGGAGGCCGTCGCACGCGTCCAGGGCGAGCTCGGCCCGATCGACGTCCTCGTCTGCTCGGCCGGGGTCCCGGGGGCGTCGCTCCCGACGGTCGACGTCACCGACGAGGAGTGGCGGCGCGTGATGGGGATCAACGCGGACGGCGTCTTCTACTCCAACCGCGCCGTCATCCCGGGCATGGTCGAGCGGGGCTACGGCCGCATCGTCAACGTTGCCTCCATCGCGGGCAAGGAGGGCAACCCGATGGCGGGCGCCTATTCGGCGTCGAAGGCCGCCGTCATCGCGATGACGAAGGCGATCGGGAAGGACCTCGCGCGCACGGGCGTCATCGTCAACTGCGTCGCCCCCGCGGTGATCGAGACGCCCATCCTCGAGGGCATCACGGAAGAGCACATCGGCTACATGGTCGAGCGCATCCCGATGGGACGCATGGGCGAGCCGGAGGAGGTCGCCGCGCTCATCTGCTGGCTCGCGAGCGAGGAGTGCTCGTTCTCGACGGGCGCGACCTACGACATCTCCGGCGGCCGGGCGGTCTACTAGGCGTGGCGCTGTACGTCCGGGTTCGCGGACCGAACGGCGTCGAGCAGGGCACCGTCGAGGACGGACAGATCGTGTTGGGCGGCGGCGCCCGGGTCACGCCGCTCGAGCTCGACCCGATGCAGCTGCCGGAGCCGTACGAGCTGCTGACGCCGCTCGCCGCACCGGAGATCTGGTGCGCCGGTGTGACATACGAGCGCTCGCGCGACGCGCGCGTCGAGGAGAGCGCCGTCAAGGACGTGTACACGATGGTGTACGACGCGCCGCGCCCCGAGCTCTTCATGAAGGACGCCGCCATGCGCCGCACGGTCAGTCCGGGCCGTCCGATCGGCATCCGCGACGACTCGAGGTGGAACGTCCCGGAGCCGGAGATCGGCGTCGTCCTCAGCACGGGCGGCCGCATCGCGGGCTACACGATCGGCAACGACGTGTCGTCCCGTGACATCGAGGGTGCGAACCCGCTCTATCTCCCCCAGGCGAAGATCTACGCGGGCGCGTGCTCGTTCGGGCCCGCGGTGTTCGTCCCCGAGCGCGACGAGCCCACCTTCCGCCTCACGCTGCGCGTGACGGACGAGTGGGGAAGGATCGTCTTCGAGGGCGAGTCGTCCACGTCGACCATGAGACGATCGTTCTCGGAGCTCGTCGAGTGGCTGCTCCGCGACAACCCCGTTCCTCCGGGAAGCGTCCTGCTCACGGGCACGGGCCTCGTCCCACCGGACGACTTCACGCTGCTTCCCGGACACTTCGTCGAGATCCACGTCCCCGAGATCGGCACGCTCGTCAATCCCGTCGCGCGCGCCTCCGACCTGATCGAGAAGGAGCCTGCCCGATGACCGAGACCCTGACCGGCGCCCCGGCGCGCAACTACATCGGCGGCGAGTGGCGCGAGAGCGCCGCCGGCGAGACCTACGAGAAGCGGAGCCCCTGGCGGCCGTCCGTCGTCGCCGGCGTGTACCCGGCGTCGACGGCCGAGGACGCACAGGCCGCGATCGACGCGGCCCGCGAGGCGCTCCCCGCCTGGTCCGAGCTCCCCGCACCATCTCGCGCGGCGTTCTTCACGAAGGCTGCCGCCGCGATCGAGGCACGCGCAGAGCAGGTCGCCCAGGACATGACCGCTGAGATGGGCAAGCCCCTGCGCGAGGCCAGAATGGAGACGCTCCGCGCCGCGACGATCCTCCGCTACGCCGCGGGCGAGGCGTGGCGGCCGATCGGAGAGCTGTACGAGCCGTCGGTCGCCGACCAGCGCCTGTTCACGCTCCGTCGACCGCTCGGCGTCGTCGGGCTGATCACCCCGTGGAACTTCCCGATCGCGATCCCGGTCTGGAAGCTGGCGCCCGCGTTGATCTACGGGAACACGCTCGTCCTCAAGCTCGGGTACGAGGCGCCGCGAACGGGCTTGCACGTCGCCGAGTGTTTCGCGGAGGCCGGTCTGCCCGCAGGAGTCCTCAACGTCCTCACGGGGTCCGGCTCGAAGGTCGGCGCCGAGATCGTCTCGAACCCGGGGGTCCGTGCGATCTCGTTCACCGGCTCCGTCCCCGTCGGCCGCTCGGTGCGCGACGAGGCGACGGCGCGCGACTGCCGCGTCCAGCTCGAGCTCGGCGGGCACAACCCGCTGATCGTCGCCGAGTCGGCGGAGCTCGACCGCGCGGCCGAGGGCGCGTACGCCGGCGCGTTCTGGTCGGCAGGACAGAAGTGCACGGCGACGCGGCGGATCCTCGTCCACGACTCGGTCTACGAGGCGTTCCGCGAGAAGCTGCTCGCCCGCGTCGCTGCAGGGAAGGTCGGCGATCCGGCCGATCCCGAGGTCGAGGTCGGCCCGGTGGTCAACGAGAGCGCATTCGACGACATCCTCGGCGCGATCGAGCGGGCGCGCGGCGAAGGCGGGACCGTGCTCGCAGGCGGCGAGCGAGCCGACGACGAGGGTTACCTCATCGCCCCGACCGTCTTCGAGGGGCTCGCCGACGATGCCGAGCTCTCGTGCGAGGAGGTCTTCGGCCCTGTGACGTCGCTCTACCGCTACTCGAGCTTCGACGAGGCGATCGAGCGCGCGAACGCCGTCCGCTTCGGGCTCTCGGCAGCGATCTTCACGCGCGACCTCCGCGAGACGCAGCGCTTCACGAGCGAGATCCAGGCCGGGATCATCCACGTGAACTCGCAGACGGCCGGTGCGGACGTGCACGTGCCCTTCGGCGGCGTCAAGGGCTCCGCCTGGGGGCCGCACGAGCAGGGTCGCGCGGCGATCGAGTTCTATACGGAGTCGGTCACCGTCTACCAGGACGCGCCGCTTGGCTGAGCAGCGGACGCTCGTCACCGGCGCCCTCGGCTGCCTCGGCGCCTGGACGCTCAAGGCGCTCCTCGAACTCGGCGAGAAGCCGGTCGGGTTCGACCTCGGCACCGACGACGCGCGCGTCAGGCTCGTCCTCTCCGAGGAGGAGCGCGCCCGGGTCACCCTGGTCGAGGGCGACGTGACCGATGCGGCCGCTGTCGGCGGCGCGCTCGACGAGCACGGGATCACGAACGTCGTCCACCTCGCTGCGATGCAGGTGCCGTTCGTCCGCGCCGATCCCGAGCGCGGCGCCCGGGTGAACGTGCACGGGACGGTCGTCGTCCTCGAGGCGATCAAGAAGCGCCTCACCCGGATCCGCGGCTTCGCCTATGCGAGCTCGACGGCGGTCTACAACGCGTCCGACCATACGCCCGCGCCGGAGACCGGCGGCAAGGAGCCCATGACGCTGTACGGGGTCTTCAAGCTCGCGAACGAGGGCACGGCGCGCGTGTACTGGCACGAGGACGACGTCGCGTCCATCGGGATCCGGCCCTACGTCGTCTATGGCCCCGGCCGTGACCAGGGGCTCACGTCGGGGCCGTCGCTGGCGATGGCCGC
>DASTKY010000233.1:0-3740 GCA_035715495.1 Gaiella sp.
GCGGCCGCCCCCGTAGGCATCGGCGGTGTCGAGGGTCGTCACGCCGAGCTCCCACGCCTCGTCGAGCAGCCGGAACGCCTCCTCGCGCGTCGTCCCCCGGCCGAAGAAGGCCGGCGCGGAGCCGATGCCGCCGAAGTTGCCGCAGCCGAGGATCACCCGCGACACGGCGACCCCGCTGCGTCCGAGCGCCCGCTGCTCCACGGGGCGATCGTACGTGGCCGTCTAGCGGGCGTCCCGCAGCTCGCGCCGCCAGACGAGCCGCAGGCCCGACCAGGTCGCGTCGATCGCCGCGACCTTCGTGTCGACGAGGCCGAGCGGGAGCGCGACCTCGCGGACGACGTCCTCGGTGATGTCCGTCGGCACCTTCGAGGCCCGCTTCGGCCAGGCGACCCACAGCATCCGGTCGGGGAAGATCGCCCGCCCGAGCTCGTCGACGTGCCGGGCCAGCTCCCCGCGGGCGACCGCGAAGACGAGGACGACGTCGGCCTCCGCCGGCTCGTCGACGCGGCGCGCGCCGGCCGGGAGCCCGCCGAGGATCGCCGCAGCGTCGTCGGGCGCCGCGACCAGCGCGAACGTGCCGCCCTCGGCGATCCCGAGCTTCCGCGGCAGCGGCGTGCCCGAGTAGCCGCTCATCCGCCGGTCGGCGCGGTCTCCGCGAAGGCGCGGTACGCCGGCGCGAGCGCCTCGGCGAGGTCGACGTCGCCGACCCGGATCCCGCTGCGGCCGAGGCGCTTCACGACCGCGCCGGCGGGCAGGGGCCGCACCGGCGGCGGCACCGGGATCGGGCCAGCCTGCCACGGGTCGTCCGAGCGCGCCGCACGCGGCAGGGCGGGCTCGCAGCCGCGGAACCGCAGGAGGAGGGACGGATCGTCGTCGAGCGCGTGCGCGACGACGAACGCGAGCGCCGCGACGTGCTTGCACACCGGCGAGCGCTGCCCGTCGGGGCACGTGCAGCTCCGGCGGAGCAGCCGCGACGACGGGACGAGCGGCTGCTCGAGCTCGGTCTCCATCCAGTGCGCGAGGTGCACCGACTGCGTCGTGCCCTCGATACCCTGCTCGCGCTCGGGCCGACCGCGCGCCTCGCGCACGACGCGCGCCCACACGGTCGGCGGGACGGGGGCCGCCTCGAGCGAGACGGCGTAGAAGCCGCCGCTCGAGCTCGCCACCTCGCCCTCGATCGCGCCCTCGGCCACGGTCACGGCGCCGACGCCGCCCCCGCGGGCGAGCTCGCGCCCGCGGGCGGCCCGCTCCGACCCCTCGTCGGGCACGGCCGCGCTCGCGAACCACCGTGCCCAGGCGCCCGACCCGATCCGGTCGTCCCCCGGCGGCACGACGACCGGGAGGCCGTCGTTCACCGTGACGGGCCTCACGCCGCCGCTCCCACGGCCTCGGGCGCGAGGGCGACCGCGGCGCGGATCGCGTCGAGGTCGAGCTCGCCGAGCCAGTCGTCGGCGCGTCCGGCGAGCACCTGGGCGGCGAGCTCGCGCTTCGCGTCGAGCAGCTCGTCGATCCGCTCCTCGACCGTCGCGGTGCACACCAGGCTCGTCACGTGCACGGGCTTGCGCTGGCCCAGGCGGTGGACGCGGTCGGTCGCCTGCTGCTCGACGGCCGGGTTCCACCAGCGGTCGAAGTGGACGACGTGGTTCGCCGCCGGGAGGTTGAGCCCCCGACCGCCCGCACGCAGCGAGACGACGAGCAGCGACGGGCCGTCCGGGCGGTCGAAGCGGGCGAGCAGCTCGTCGCGCGCCCGCGCCGAGAGGCCGCCGTGGAAGAACCCGACGTCGCGGTCGAGGCGCTCCGCGAGGTGGGGCGCGAGGCGCCCGAAGCCCGGGTACTGGGTGAAGACGAGCGCCTTGTCGTCGGCGGGGACGTCGGTGAGCAGCGCGACGAGCCGCTCGAGCTTCCCGGAGCGGCCCTCGAGCGCACGGCCGGTCGGGACGACGAGCTCGGGGTGGTTGCAGAGCTGCTTCAGCTGGCCGAGCATCGCGAGCACGGCGCCGCGACGGTCGAACCGGCGCTCGTGCTGCTCGATCTGCGGCAACCAGCGGTCGACGACCGCCTGGTAGAGCCCCGCCTGCTCGACCGTCAGGTTGCAGCCGACCTTCGTGATCGTGATCGGCGGCAGCTCGAGGTCGACCTCGGGCGCGTCCTTCGCGCGGCGCAGGACGAACGGCCCGACGAGCGCGCGCAGCCGCTCGAGCGCGTGGGCGTCGCGCCGCACCTCGATCGGCCGGGCAAAGGTCCGCTCGAAGGCCTCGCGCGAGCCCAGGAGCCCCGGGTTGACGAGCTCCATGATCGCCCAGAGCTCCCCGAGCCGGTTCTCGATCGGCGTGCCCGTGAGCGCGAGGGTCCGGTTGCGCGGGACTTGCCGCAGCGCGCGGTGCCGCTTCGTCCTTGCGTTCTTCACGTCCTGCGCCTCGTCCAGCAGCAGCCGGTCCCATGCGACCGCGGCGAGGAGGTCGGCGTCGCGGGTCGCGACGTCGTAGGAGGTGACGACGACGTCGTGGCTCGTGGCCGCGGCGACGAACGCCGCGCCGCGGAGCCGGGCCGGGCCGTGGTGGACGTGGACGCGCAGGCCGGGCGCGAACCGCGTGAGCTCGCGGCCCCACTGCTGCGAGACGCTCATCGGGCAGACGACGAGCGTCGGGCCGATCCCGGGGTGCTCCCGCCGCTCGGACACGAGCATGGCGATCGCCTGCACCGTCTTGCCGAGCCCCATGTCGTCGGCGAGGATCCCGCCGACCCGGAGGTCGCCGAGCAGCCGCAGCCACCCGTGCCCCCGCTCCTGGAACGGGAAGAGGTCGTGCTGCATCCCGGGCGGGGTCGGGAGCGAGCGGTAGCGGCGCTCGCCCGCGTCCGCGAGGAGCTCGTCGAGGGCGGCGTCGAGCCGGACCTCCCCGAGCTGGACTCCCGCCTCGTCCGTCTCGAGCCCCGCCGCGGCGCGCGCCAGCTCGATCACGCCGACGGAGCGCTCCCGGCGCTCGAGGAACCGGAGGGCGCGCTCGACCTCGGCGGGCCGGAGCGTGTGCCACCGCCCGCGGAGGCGGACGAGCGGCTCCTTCGCGCTCGCGAGCTCGGCCAGCTCCTCCGACGTCAGCTCGACGTCGCCGATCGCGAGCCGCCAGTCGAACGACGCGATCGCGTCGCGCGTGAGGATGCCGCTCGACGCGCCCGCCGGGCTCGTCGCGACGAGGTTGACGCTGACCCGGCTCGCGGTTGCGACCCACTCCCGGGGGAGGCGCACCGGGATGCCGAGCTGCTCCAGCCGCGGCAGCGCCTCGCGCATGAACGTGCCGACCTGCGCGTGGTCGAGCTCGACGGCGCTCGGCGGATCGCCTCGCAGCTCGATGCCAGCGCCCTCGAGGACGGGCGCGATCAGCTGGAGCCGCAGCTCGAGCGCGCGCCGCGGATCGCTCTCACGGAGGAACGCGAAGACCTCGTCGCTCCCGTCGCGCAGGAGGCTCGCCGGGAGCGCGAGCGAGGGGTCGTCGGCCGCCTCGAGCCACAGCTCGAGCACCACGGAGCCGTCCCCGCCGCCCCGCTCGGGCTCGTCGAGGCGGAGGCCGAGGTTCCACGGCGCGCGCGAGCGGTGGGAGAGGCCCTCGTCGACCCACGACGTGAGCCGCCGCTCGAGCGCCGGGTAGCCGGCGTGCGCGGGGAGCGCGGGACTGGATGCCGAGAGACCCGCCAGGAAGTGCTCGGCGGCGCCCGAGGCGCGCCGGCCGGCCGCCGCGGGCACG
>DASTKY010000234.1:0-3881 GCA_035715495.1 Gaiella sp.
TCCGGCAGGCTCAGCAGGAAGGCGAGGCGACCCACGGTCGTTAGCATCATCGCCGATGGCGATCGACTCGATCCGCGCGCTTCTGACCGACGCGTTCCCCGACGGAGCGGTCGACGTGGTCGACCGAACCGGGGGCGACGACCATTTCCACGTCACCGTCGAGAGCTCCGCGTTCGACGGCCTCTCGCTCGTCGAGCAGCACCGGCTCGTCAACCGGGCGCTCGCCGCGCCGCTCGCCGACGGCACCATCCACGAGCTCCGCATCACGACGAAGGGACGAGCATGACGCTGCGCGACCAGATCCAGCACGTGATCGACGACGAGCCCGTCGCGGTCTTCATCAAGGGCACCGCCGAGCGGCCCGCATGCGGCAACTCGATGCGCGCGCTCCAGGCGCTCTTCAACGCCGGCGCGCCGATCACGGCGGTCGACGTGCTCCCCGACCCGCAGATCCGCCAGGAGCTCTCGGCCCTCACCGACTGGCCGACGATCCCGCAGGTCTTCGTCAAGGGCGAGCTGATCGGCGGGGCGGACATCACGGAGGAGCTCTTCGCCTCGGGCGAGCTCGAGCGCAAGCTCGACGAGGCGCTCGGAGCCGAGCGCGAGCAGGTCGTTAAGACCGTCTCCGTGGGCTGAACGACGGCTTAACCGCCCGCAACCCGGGGTACGCGGGCCGCGGCCTATAACGGCCGCATGACCACTTCTTCGGAGACACCAACCCTTCCGAACGCCGCCCGTCCCGACGACCGCCGCCCGTCACGGGCGGTGCGGCCGATGGCCGCGCTCGTCGCAGCCTCCGTCCTCGGGGGCACCGCCGCGCTCGCCGGCGCGTGGGGCCTCGGGGCGTTCGACGACACGGCGCCGGCCGCCGAGGCGACCCCCATCGTCGCGCGGCCGTCGACCGGGCCGGCCACGGCCGGCGACATCGACATCGCCGACATCTACCGGCGGAACGCGCCGGGCGTCGTCCAGATCACGTCGACCTCGAGCGGGTCGTCGGGCACGGACGCCTTCGGCAACGAGCTCCCGGGGCAGGCGCAGCAGGCGCTCGGCTCCGGCTTCGTGCTGGACAAGGAAGGCCACATCGTCACGAACTACCACGTCGTCGAGGGCGCGACCGAGATCGAGGTCAGCTTCTCGAACCAGGACACCGTGTCGGCGCGCGTCGTCGGCTCGGACCCCTCCACCGACCTGGCGCTCCTCGAGGTCGACGCGGACGCGACGGCGCTGACGCCCCTCGCGCTCGCCGACTCCGACGCCGTCCAGGTCGGTGACCCGGTCGTCGCGATCGGCAACCCGTTCGGGCTCGAGCGGACCGCGACCGCCGGCATCGTCAGCGCGCTGCAGCGCAAGGTGTCGGCGCCGAACAACTTCCCGATCGACCACGTCATCCAGACGGACGCGCCGATCAACAGCGGCAACTCCGGCGGGCCGCTGATCGACGCCGACGGCCGCGTGATCGGCGTCAACTCGCAGATCGAGACCGGCGGCAACGGCGCGACGGGGAACGTCGGGATCGGCTTCGCCGTCCCCTCCAACACCGTCAAGAGCGTCGTCGCGCAGCTGCTCGACGACGGGCGGGTCGACCGGGCCTACCTCGGCGTCACCCTCCAGGACGTCGACGCGGAGGTCGCCGGGGTCCTGAAGCTGCCGGCAAAGGAGGGCGTGCTCGTGGGCGCCGTCCAGGACGGCAGCGCCGCCGACAAGGCCGGCCTCGAGGGCGGCAGCACGCAGGTCGTCGTCGCCGGCGAGAGCTACCAGCTCGGCGGGGACATGATCGTCGCGGTCGACGGCAAGGACGTCACCTCCGTCGACCAGCTCCGCGACGCCATCGCCGCGCACAAGCCCGGCGAGACCGTGAAGCTCACCGTCGTCCACCAGGACGGCAAGCGCGAGACCGTGACCGCGACGCTCGGTCGCGCTCCGGAGACGGCGCCGACGCGCTGACCGGCGCGGGGGGCCCCCGCCCCCCCGCGGCTCACACCGGGGACGCGGATGCGTCCCCGGTGTCGTCGCCTCCGGCCCGCAGCGCGGCGTCCGTCAGCTCGCGCCCCCGCGCGATCAGGCGGCGCTTCGGCTCGAGCGGCCACTCCAGCCCCGCGCGGAAGCCCGGGTCGAGCCCGTCGTCGCCCGGGTCGCCGCACACGAGCGTGAGCGGCAGCGCGCGGTCGTGGCGGAACGGGACGCGGGCCCGCGCGAAGGCGGCCTCCACCTCGGCGACCGCCCGTCGCCGGCGCCACGGCGCGGCGGTGCGGCGGATGGACGCGAGCACCTCGTCGCGCAGCGCCTCGAGCTCGCGCACCGACCGGTCGACGGCCCGGGCCTGACGCACCTCGAGCTCCGTGTTGCGGGCCACCGTGATCCGCATCAGCCGGACGATCATGTCGGCGAGGTGCGGCGGCTCGCCGCGCTCCTGCCGCTCCTCCGAGGCGCGGAGCTCCCCGATCAGCGCGCGCACCGGCGGGACGGCCCGGAACGGCTCGAGCCGCCGCCGGAGCCGGACGAGGTTCTCGGGCGAGCTCGGCGTGGCGCGCGAGACGTACCGGAAGGCGACGATCTCGCTGACCTGCGGGTTGTCGTAGGCGTGGCCGAGCGGGAGGTTGCGGACCCAGCCGCCGTCCGTGCCGATCACGTCGCCGACGCGGAGCGGGAGCACGAGCGCGCTGATCGCCGCGGACGCGAGCACCGCGTTCGCCATCACCTCGGGCGGCGTCGTACGGCTGGAGTAGGCGCGCTCGAAGACGTGGCTCTCGTCCACCGTCCCGTCCGAGACGTCGGACACGTCGGTCACGCAGACGACGAGCTCGATCGGCGCCGCGGCGACGTCGCGCGCCAGCTCCTCGATCGGCGCGAGCCGCTCCGCGATCGTCGCGGGGAGCGCGTAGTCGTGGAGACCGGTCAGCGGCAGCTGCCAGAGGCGGTGCGGCCGGAAGCTCTCGTCGGGTCGGAGCGCGAGCACGAACTCCTCGAGCTCGGCGAGGCGGTCGGTGGCGCCCATCACGCCCGCGAGCGCACCGGCCGAGGTGCCGTAGATCCAGCCGACGCGGTCCCAGAGCGGCTCCTCGCGGAGCCGCTGCAGGAAGCCGAGCTCCAGGAGGAGGCCGTTCATGCCGCCGCCGGAGAGCACGAGCGCCAGGTCCCGCTCTGCCATTTCGCATCTATTGTGCTGGCGTGACGGAGCCGGAACTGCAGAGGGGATCGCTCGTCGTCCGCGACGAGGGCCTCCTCGAGGACGAGCTCCTCTGGCGCGACGACGACCCGGACGACCACGCGGGCTGGTGGTGCGTCCGCACCGACCCGTTCCCGTGCCCCGCGGACGGCTGCGGCTTCGTGGCCGAGTTCATGACCGCCGCGCACCTCGTGCTCGTCTGGCAGGAGCGCGACGACCCGAACCTCCTCTGGCACGCGCAGCGCGCGCTCGAGGTCGGGCGCAACCCGCGGATCGTCTCGTACGCCGCGAGCTACGGGCCGAGCGCGTCGTACTACGCGTGGGAGGCGGCGGGCCGCCCGGTGCACGGGATCAAGAACGAGCGCTCCGTCTCCTCCTGATCACCCTCTAGTCACACTCAGCGGTCACGACGTAACCTTCAATCGTTGTTGACCGGTGGCGGCGACGCCGCTACCGTCGCGGCATGGGCGAGCCGTTCCAGCCGGGTGGGCGCGCTCCCGCGCCGGCGCCGCTCGACCTCGTGCAGGACTTCGTCAACACCGAGATCCCGGACTTCGGCCGCGACGACCTCGGCAGCCCCGACGCGCTCGCCGCCTGGCTCCGCGCGCGTCGGCTGATCGGCGAGGCCGATCCGGTCGGCGCGGAGGACTTCGTCGCCGCCCGTGCGCTCCGCGCGGCGCTCCGCGAGCTGGCGCTCGCGAACACCCTGGAC
>DASTKY010000235.1:0-13043 GCA_035715495.1 Gaiella sp.
CTTGCGGTGCCGGTCGAGGCGCTCCTCGCGCTCCGCGGCGGGGGCAACGCCGTCGAGGTCGCCGGCACCGACGGCGAGCGGACGCTGACGGCGGTCGAGACGGGCACCTTCGCCGACGGCTACGTCGAGGTGACGGGACGGGGGATCGCGGCGGGCACGCGCGTGGTGGTGCCCGAGTGAGCCCGGTCCTCGAGGCCCGGTCGCTCGAGAAGCGCTACGGCGCGGACGTGGCGGCCCTCCGCGGCGTCTCGCTCGCGATCGAGGAGGGCGAGCTCCTCGCGATCGTCGGGCCCTCCGGCTCGGGCAAGTCGACGCTGCTGCACGTGCTGGGCACGCTCGAGCGGCCGACCTCCGGCGCGCTCCGGATCGCCGGGCACGAGGCGGAGGGCCTCTCCGACCGGTCGCTCGCGGCGCTGCGCGCGAGTGCGATCGGCTTCGTGTTCCAGCAGTTCTTCCTGCTCGACGGGTGCTCGGCGCTCGACAACGTCGCCGACGGGCTCCTCTACGGCGGCCTCCCGCTCGCCGAGCGGCGCCGGCGCGCCCACGACGCGCTCCTGCAGGTCGGGCTCGCCCACCGGCTCGGCCACCGCCCCAACCAGCTCTCCGGCGGCGAGCAGCAGCGCGTCGCCGTCGCGCGGGCAATCGTCGGCGCGCCGCGGATCCTCTTCGCGGACGAGCCGACCGGGAACCTCGACACGGCCTCCGGCGAGGCGGTCGTCGAGCTGCTCCGCGAGCTGAACCGGGCCGGCACGACGGTCGTCGTCATCACCCACGACCGGGAGCTCGCCGCCGAGCTGCCGCGACGCGTCGAGCTGCGCGACGGCCGCGTCGAGCTCGACACGGCCCTCGCCGCCTGATGGAGCTCGCACCGAGCAGGCTCGCTCCGCGCGATGTGCTGCGCGTCGGCGCCGTCGGGCTCCGCGCCCGTCGGCTCCGGGCTGCGCTGTCGGCGCTGGGGATCGCGATCGGGATCGCCGCGATGGTGGCCGTGCTCGCGATCTCGGAGTCGAGCAAAGCCGATCTGCTCTCGTCGCTCGACCGGCTGGGGACGAATCTACTGACCGCCTCGCCCGGGCAGACCATCTTCGGCGAGGACGCGGCGCTCCCCGCGACCGCGCGCGCGATGACCGGCCGCATCGGCCCCGTCGCGGCGGTCTCCGCGACGGGCTCGGTGGCGACGGCGGTGTACCGGTCGGAGCTCATCCCGGCCGAGGAGACGAAGGGGATCGCGACGCTCGCCGCCGACCCGTCGCTCCTCGGCACGCTCGGCGCGACGCTCTCCGACGGCGTCTTCCTCGACGACGCGTCGGCCCGGTACCCCGCCGTGGTCCTGGGATCGACGGCTGCCCGCCGGCTCGGCATCGACCGGGCCGGCGGCGGGGTCCAGGTCGTCGTCGGCGGCACGCGGTTCACCGTCGTCGGGATCCTCGACCCGGTGACGCTCGTCCCGTCGCTCGACAGCGCGGCCCTCGTGGGCTTCGCCGCCGCCGCCCGCTACCTCGACGACGAGGGCGACGTCGCATCGCTCTTCGTGCGCAGCGACCCGGAGGACGTCGAGGACGTCCGCTCGGTCCTTGCGCGCACCATCGACCCCGAGTCGCCGGACGAGGTCGACGTCACCCGGCCCTCCGACGCGATCGAGGCGCGGGCCGCCGCCAAGAGCGCCTTCACGTCCCTCTTCCTCGGGCTCGGCGCGGTGGCGCTGCTCGTCGGCGGGGTCGGGATCGCGAACGTGATGGTCATCTCGGTGCTCGAGCGCCGCTCGGAGATCGGGCTACGCCGCTCGCTGGGCGCCACGCGCCGTCACGTCGGGCTGCAGTTCCTCACCGAGTCGCTGCTCCTCTCCCTCGTGGGCGGCATCGCCGGGGTCGCGCTCGGCGCCCTCGTCGCGGGGATCTACGCCTCGAGCCGCGGGTTGGACGTGGTCGTCCCGCCGGCCGTGCTGGCGGGCGGGGTGCTCGCCGCGCTCATCGTCGGCGCGGTCGCCGGGCTCTATCCGGCGCTCCGGGCCGCGCGGCTGACCCCGGTCGAGGCGCTCCGGTCGGTCTGACGGCTCAGGTGGCCGCGGGCTCGGCGTCGAGCAGCTCGCGGAGGCGGAACTTCTGGATCTTGGTGGCGGACATCGGCCAGTCGGTCACGAAGCGCACCTCGCGCGGCAGCTTGAAGTTCGCGATCTGGCCGCGGCAGTGCTCGACGAGCTCCGCCTCGGTCGCCGTCTGCCCGGGCAGGAGCTCGACGAACGCGACCGCGACCTCGCCGTACTTCGGGTCGGGCTTCCCGACGACCTGTGCCATGGCGACGGCGGGGTGGGTGCTGAGGAGCATCTCGACCTCGGCCGGCGCCACGTTCTCGCCCCCGACCTTGAGCATCTCCTTGATCCGGCCCACGTAGACGAGGTGGCCGCGCCCGTCGAGCCGCCCGCGGTCGGCTGTGCGCACCCAGCCGCCCTCGATGATCGTCCGGGCGGTCGCCTCGGGGTCGTTGAGGTAGCCGCTCATCGCATTCGGGCCGCGGAACTGGATCTCGCCCTCCTCGCCCGCCGGCAGCTCGGTGACGCCGTCCTCGCCGGTGATCCTGATCTCGAGCCCGGGGAACGGGACGCCGTTCGTCCGCAGGCGGTCGTCGGGCGCGTCGTCGACCGGCGTGAAGGTCACCATCCCGGCCGCCTCCGTCATGCCGAAGTCGTTGAGGAGCACCGCCGTCGGAGGGAGCATCGACTGGATCAGCTCCTCCGTGTCGGGCGGGGCGACGTTGAGCACCGTCCGTACAGCGGCGAGCCGCTCGGGCCGGTACGCGGGCGCGCGGAGCACGCCGAGCGTGAACGCCGGGAAGGCCGGGAAGAGGTGGATCGCGCCCTCGGCGACCACCTGCTCGAGCGCCTCGTCGGCGACGAAGTGGGGGGCCGAGACGAACTTCGCCCCGACGGTCATCGCGGCCGTCAGAGGCCCGATGCCGCCCACGTGGAACATCGGGCAGGGCGACCAGAGGGGCGTGTCGGCGTCGAGGCCGACCGCCTCGGCGTAGGCCCACCAGGCGCTGATCAGCGCGCGGTGCGAGAGCTTGCAGCCCTTCGGGTCGGCGGCCGTGCCCGACGTGTAGAGGACGGTCGCGACGTCGTCGGAGCGCGTCCGCCGCGTCGCCTCCTCGACGCTGCCCGGCTCGACGCCGGCGCCGGCGGCACGGAATGCGTCGTACGGCGTCATCGGCGGCCGCGGCGCGCCGAGCACGACCACGTGGCGCAGGTGCGGCGCGGTCTCGAGCGCGAGCGGCCGGCCCGGCTCCGCGTCGGCGAGCCCGGGCAGCGCGTCGAGGACGAGGCCGGGGAAGTCGACGTGGTCGGCGGCCGCGGAGGTCGTGACGAGCACGGAGATCTCCGAGCGCGCGACGACGTGCGCGAGCTCGCGGCGCTTGAAGCGGGCGTTGATCGGGACGACCTGCGCGCCGACGAGCGCCGCCGCGAAGAGAGCGTCGACGTACTCGAGGCAGTTGGGGAGGAAGAGCCCGACGCGCCGGCCTCCGCCGGCGTCGTGGGCGAGGAGGCTCTGCGCGAGCGCGCCCGCCCGGGCACGCAGCTCGCCGAACGTGACCGACGCGTCCGGGTACGCGACCGCCGTGCGGTCGGGTCCTGCCGCGACCTGCGCCTCGAGCAGGGTCGCGAGCGTGTGCCTTGCGGGATCGAAGTCGCGCGGCATGGTCTCCTTCTCTACCAAACGTCAGATTGATAGAACGTGCCCCCAACGGTCAAACGAGCGGAGCCGACGGATGAGGTACCTGTCGTATCTGGAGGGCGAGCCGACGCTGCAGAGCTACCGGCTCGACCATGCGCCGCAGCCCGGCTACTCGCCGGTCTTCATCTGCCCGTTCGTCGTCCTGACCTCGGAGTCGGGCGACACCTACAACCTCATGCGCGGCATCCAGGGCCAGCGCAAGGACGAGACGATGAACCTGGGGATCTACAAGGTGCTCCCGCAGCTCGACGGCCAGTGCCCCCTCTTCGTCCCGTTCGACGAGGTGCCGATCTCGGAGCCGTACTGGGTCACGGAGACGGCCGAGTCCGTCGCCTACGTCGGACGCACGTTCAGGCTCGAGTGGGGGGTCGACCGGTACCGCTGGGTCGACGCGAGCGGACGGGTCGACCTGACCGCGAAGCGGCTCGGGCAGGTCGCGACGTTCTGGGTGCCCTCCCAGCCGGGCTACGAGGAGCCGCAGATGCTCCGGAGCCACCTCGGCAAGGTGACGGGAACGCTCGACGGCGAGGCGGTCGAGGGCCTCTTCATGCTCGACTACATCTACAGCCGCTCCGAGCTGATGTGGCGCGAGATGGGGATGCTCACCAAGCTCCACAACCTCTGGGTCAACTGGCTGGTCGAGTACGACGACGGCAGCTACGAGGGCGGCTACGCCTGGCGCGGCAGGCCGGGGAACGGGTTCGCCGCGGCCCACCACTGCGTCGACGGCGTCAGCACGGCGCGCGCCGACGCCCGCATGGAGACGGAGCGCACCGAGCGCGGCACGATCACGCGCGTGCGGCTGACCCTGGGCGACGACTTCGAGGTCGTCCTCGACCAGCTCGGCTCGCTCGACTGGCCGCTCCACACGGTCGGGACGGTGGCGAGCACGAGCCGCGGCAAGCAGATCGTGAGGAGCTGGAACTACACCGAGTACTTCCCGCTCAACTGGCCGGCGGTCGCCGAGTACCAGGCGGCCCACCGGAGCCTCTTCGGCCGCTACCCCTCGTTCCAGCGCCTCATGGCCGACGCGCGCATCGAGGACGAGCACGTCGTCTTCCCCGAGCGGCGCTAGCCGCCGCCGGCGGCTCACTCCTCCAGGTCGGCGCCCTCGAAGGCCCGGACCGGCTCGCGCACGCTGTCGGGGACCGGCATCGGCTGCCGCGTCTCCACGTCGATCATCACGATCGTCTGCGCCGCCGTCACGAGCAGCGCCCGGTCGGGCAGGCGGTAGGCGGCGCACTCGTACGTGAGGCTCGTCCGCCCGACGCGCGCGACGCGGACGAAGCACTCGATCAGGTCGTCGAAGCGCGCCGGGGCGTGGTACTCGACGCTCGACGCGCGCATCACGAACTGCGCATCCTCGCTCCGGAAGAGGCCGAGGTGCCGGTTGTACTCCGTCCACGCGTGGTCGAAGTACGGCATGTACCGGCCGTAGTAGACGACCCCCTGCGCGTCGGTGTCGGAGAACCAGACACGCGTCAGCGCCGAGTACTTGAACGGCGGCCGCTCGTCGGTCGGCCGTCCGAGCTCGGGGAGCCGCGCGTCGCTCAGACCGGCCCGCTCGTCAGCGCGCTCAGCGGCTCGTTGACGTGGAGGAGCTTCGCGCGGATGTCGGTGATCCCGAAGCCCTCGAGCCGCGCGGTGTGCTCCTCGAGGTAGGCCTGCGCGGTGTCGTCGTCCTCGAAGAGGTAGATGCCACCGCCGATCCCCTCTGCCTCGTTCTCGGTCCAGATCTTCCAGCGGAGCCCAGGGGAGCGGGCGATGATCTCCGCGAGGTCGTTGAACGCCGCGGCGAGCTCGTCGCCCCACGGGCCGGGCATCGGAAAGTCGAACTGCAGCAGTGTCGGCATGGGGTCCCTGTCGTCGACGGCGGTGTCGCGCGATCGTACCCGGCTCCGGGACCCGCCCCGCGGCTCCCGTCCGGCCGTCTGCCTACGCTCGCTCGGTGGCGATGGGCTTCGACCGCGCGCGACTGCGCGGCGGCGTGACGGCGCGGCGGCTGGCCGCGGCCGCCCTCGTCGCGGTGTGCGCCGCGACGCTGCCGGCCGCAGCGTCGGCCGACATCGCCGACGAGGAGGCGCTCGCCGCCAAGCACGCGCCCGTCGTGCGGCTCGTCCAGCAGGAGGAGGAGTGCGGCCCGGGCGAGCCGTACATCCCGACCGACGTCGAGCTGCTCTTCGCGGAGCCCACGGTCGCGCTGCGCGGCCCCTGGAGCGCGAGCGACCTGGTGAAGATCGCGCCGCGGGCCGAGGATCTCGTCGACCGCTACGAGTACCACCTGGATTTCCCGGGCAGCGCGCTCGAGCCCGGCTGCACGTACGAGCGCTGGGCGCGGCGCCTGACGACGGGCAGCGAGCCCGCGGTGTACGCGCACGTCGCGACCGAGGCCGCGGCTCCCGGACAGCTCGCCCTCCAGTACTGGTTCTTCTATCCCTTCAACGACTTCAACAACACGCACGAGGGGGACTGGGAGATGATCCAGCTCCTCTTCGACGCGGACGATGCGGAGGCGGCGCTCGGCAAGGAGCCGGTCGCCGTCGGCTACAGCTCCCACGAGGGCGCCGAGCGCGCCGACTGGGACGACGACAAGCTCGAGCGCGTCGGCTCCACGCACCCGGTCGTGTACCCGGCGGCAGGCTCACACGCGAACAAGTTCACCGACGCGCTCTATCTCGGCAGCTCCGCCGAGGCGGGGGTCGGCTGCGACGACACCCGAGGGCCGCACGACGAGCTTCGGCCCTCCGTGACGACGATCCCGTCCGATCCCGGCGAGGCGGCCGCTGCCCTCCCCTGGATCACGTTCGAGGGACGCTGGGGCGAGCTCCAGAAGGCGTTCTTCAACGGGCCGACCGGGCCGAACCTCAAGACGCAGTGGACCGAGCCGATCACGTGGTCGGAGGACTGGCGGAGCCAGAGCTACGCGGTGCCGACCGGCGGCATCTTCGGCACGAGCGCGACCGATCTCTTCTGCAACGGCGTCGCCGCGGGCTCGAAGGCGCTCACGCGGCTCCTCCGCAATCCCTTGCCGCTGCTGCTCCTCCTCACGGTGCTCGGCGCCCTCGTCGTCTATGCGACCGTGAGGGCGACCTGGACGCCGGTTGCGCCGCTCCGGCTCGGGCACCGCCGTGCGTGGGGCCAGATCCTCGCCGCCTCGGGTCGCATGTACGTGAAGCGTCCCCGGCTCTTCCTCGGCCTCGGCCTCCTGTTCCTGCCGATCGTCGTCGTGATCACGCTCCTGCAATGGCTCATCTTCGAGCTGCTCGACCTCGTGGGAGCGTTCACCGGGGAGGTGGCGGGCGGCGGCGCCTTCCTGGCGCTCCTCGTCGGCACGACGCTGACCCTTCTCGGGTTCACGTTCATCCAGGCGGCGACGGCGTCTGCGCTCGTCGAGCTCGACGCCGGGCGCGCGGTCGGGCCGCTCGCGGCGTACCGCCTGGCCCTCGAGCGGCTCCGGCCGCTCCTCGGTGGGACGGCGATCGCGGTCTTCGCGTGGATCGTGCTCACGACCACCGCGGTGCTGATTCCCGTCGCGATCTGGCTCGCCATCCGCTGGGCGCTCCTCGCGCCCGTCGTCGAGCTCGAGGGTCGGACGGCGGTCGGCGCGCTTCGCCGGAGCGCCGAGCTCGTCCGGGGCCGCTGGATCCGCGTCGGATCGCTCGTCGGCCTCGGAGCGGGGCTCGCGCTCGCCGCCGGGCCGCTGATCGGCGCGCTGCTCATCTTCGCCACCGACGCGCCGTTCGCGCTGCTCAACATCGTCGCGGGCATCGTGTACGCGCTCGCGCTGCCCTTCGTCGCGCTGACGACGGCGTACGTCTACTTCGACGCGCGGGCGAGGCTCGAGCTCGAGCCGGTCGACCACCCGGACGAGCTCCCCGCCGAGATCGAGCTCGGGCGCGCCTAGCGGAGAGGGCGGCGGGCGCTCAGAGGGGCCAGCGGGCAGCGTGCGGGCCCGAGCCCCGCGGCCACTCCGCGTACGCCTCTCCCGGGTCCCTCGTCTCCTCCCCGACCGACGCCTCGTAGCGCGCGGCGGCCTCGCTGACGGGATAGACGAACTCCTCGGGGTCCTTGCGCGCGCCGATCATCAGGATCGCGCACGGCCCGCTGCCCGCGCCGACGAACACGTGGCGCGTCCACGGCTCGCAGTGCACGAGGTCCCACCGGCGCAGCCGGCGCTCCTCGTCCTCGACGACGAGGACGCACTCACCGTGCAGGACGAGGAAGTCCTCCTGCGCGTTCTCGCCGTGGTAGGCGCACGCCGGCTGCCCCGGCTCGAGGACGCGCACGTTCAGGCCGACCTCCCGCCAGGGAAGGTCCTCGCTCTCCAGCGCGAGGATCGTGCCGGACTTGGGGTTCGTGTACGCCTTCGCGTCCCCCAGGTTGAGGACCGACCAGCCTGCCGAGGCGCCCGCCGCCGGGTCCGTCACGAGCGGATCACCTCGAGCACCTCGTCGCGTCGCGCCTCCATCGCGCCCTCGTCGAGCGCCTCGAGGTTGAGCCGGAGGAGCGGCTCCGTGTTCGACGGCCGCACGTTGAAATGCCAGTCGTCGAACTCGACCGAGACGCCGTCGAGGTGCGAGATCCGTCCGCCCTCCCCGGCGTAGCGCTCCTCGAGCTCGCGCAGCTTCGCCTCGACGTCGGCGACCGGCGTGTTGATCTCCCCGGTGATGAAGTAGCGCCCGCGGAAGGGCGCGAGCAGCTCCGACAAGGGCGCGCCGTCGCCCGACAGCAGATCGAGCATCACGAGGAACGGCACCACACCCGTGTCGGCCTGGGTGAAGTCGCGGAAGTAGTAGTGCGCCGACACCTCGCCCGCGAAGAGCGCGTGCTCCTGGCGCATCCGGTGCTTGATGAACGCGTGGCCGACGCGGTTGACGAGCGCCACGCCGCCCGCCTCCTCGATCGTCCGCCGGACGGCCCAGCTCGCCCGGACGTCGTAGATCACCGTCGCGCCCGGCTCACGCGCGAGCATCGCGCGCGCGAGCAGCGCCGTGACGAAGTCGCCGGGGACGAACTCGCCCGTGTCGTCGACGAAGAAGCAGCGGTCGGCGTCGCCGTCGTACGCGACGCCGAGGTCGGCGCCCTCGGCCCGCGTGCGCTCGACGATGAACGCGCGGTTCTCGGGCAGCAGCGGGTTCGGCTCGTGGTTCGGGAACGACCCGTCGGGCTCGAAGTAGCACCGCACGACGTCGAGCTGCGGGAGGCGCTCGAGCACCGGCGGGAGCATCGCGCCCGCCATGCCGTTCGCGGCATCGACGACGACCTTCAGAGGCCCGATGCGCTCCGTGTCCACGAACGAGAGGACCTTGTCGACGAACCCGTCCCAGACGTTCTCGGCGCGCACCTCGCCGCGGCGCCCGACGTCCCCGAAGCCCTGCTCGGCGCGGCGGCGAACCTCCTCGAGCCCCGAGTCGCCTCCGACCGGCAGCGCGCCGCGCCGGACGATCTTCATCCCGGTGTACTCCTTCGGGTTGTGCGAGGCGGTGACGCAGACGCCGCCGTCCAGCTCGAGCTCGCCGACCGCGTAGTAGACCATCTCGGTCCCGACGAGCCCGAGGTCGAGCACGTCGGCGCCGCCGTCCGCGGCGCCCTCCATCAGGGCGGTGGCCATCGCCGGCGCCGAGACCCGCATGTCGCGGCCGACGGCGATGGTCCGAGGCTCGAACTCCTCGACGAATCCGCGCCCGATGCGGTACGCGCCCTCCTCGTCGAGCTCCGTGGGATGGATCCCGCGCACGTCGTACGCCTTGAAGACCTTCGGGTCGAGCACGGACCGGATGCTAGGCGCGACGGCGCCGACCCGCGGCCGGACCCGTCCGACCCGGCGTCGAAACGTGCGGCAAACCGCCCGGGAATCGCGTGCCGCCGACCCTAGACTTCGGGTGTGGAGCGGAAGCTCGCGACCGCGCTGTTCGTCGACCTCGTCGACTCGAGCTCGCTCGTCACGTCGAGCGATCCCGAGGTCGCCCGTCGCCGCGTGACGGGGTTCTTCGACCGCGCGAGGGCGCACATCGAGGCCTACGGCGGCACGGTCGAGAAGTTCGCCGGCGACGCCGTCCTCGCGGTCTTCGGGGTGCCGATCGCGCACGAGGACGACGCCGAGCGTGCCGTTCGCGCAGCCATGCGCATCATCGAGACCGGCGACGGCGAGCTGCCGGTGCGGATCGGGATCGAGGCGGGCGAGGTCGTCGTCGAGGACGGCGACTCGACCTTCGCGACCGGCGAGGCGCTCAACGTCGCGGCGCGGCTCCAGCAGTCCGCGGAGCCCGGCGAGATCCTCGTCGGCCCGACCGCGTACGGGATGACGACCGATCAGATCGTCGCCGAGCCGGTCGCGGGGCGCGCGCTGAAGGGCGTGCGCGAGGGCCTCGAGGTGCGCCGCGTCGTCTGTACCGAGCGGCCGACCGGTCGCACCGTGAACGTCACGGCGCCGTACGTCGGCCGCGAGGAGGAGCTCGACCTCCTCGGCAACGCCTTTGCCCGCGTCGTCCGCGACCGCCGCGCCCAGCTCGTGACGATCTACGGCGACCCCGGGATCGGGAAGAGCCGCCTCGCGCGGGAGTTCTTCGCGGGGCTCGAGCGGACGACGATCCTCACCGGCCGCTCGCTGCCCTTCGGCGAGGGCCTCACGTACCTCCCGCTCGCCGAAATGGTGCAGGTGGCGGCCGGGATCTCGCCCGACGACTCGCCGGACGAGGCCTTCGAGAAGCTCAAGGAGGCGTGCTCGTCGGACGCCGTCGCCGACCTGCTCGGGCTCGCGTCCGGGGTGCTCGACAGCGTCTCGGGCGAGCGGCGTGGGCAGGAGATCGCGTGGGCGGCGCACGAGTGGGCGACGAACCTCGCCGAGGCGCAGCCGCTCGTGCTCGGCTTCGAGGACGTCCACTGGGCCGAGGAGCCGCTGCTCGACCTAATCGAACATCTCGCGGACCGGATCGATGACGCGCCCGTCCTGATCGTCTGCCTCGCGCGAGCGGAGCTCCTCGATGCGCGTCCGGCGTGGGGCGGAGGTCGTCGCCGCGCGATCACGATCGAGCTCGCTCCGCTCGCGGAGGACGAGACGGCGGAGCTGGTCGACGCGCTCGTCGAGGGCGCGGCGCTGCCCGAGGGGCTTCGCAGCGTCCTGCTCGACAAGACCGAGGGCAACCCGTTGTTCGTCGAGGAGACGGTGCGGATGCTCGTCGAGCAGGGTGAGGGCGCCGCGGTGCGGATCCCCGACACGCTGCAGGCGCTCATCGCCGCACGGATCGACACCCTGCCGCCGGGTTCGCGTTCGGTGCTCCGCCACGGCGCGCTGATCGGCCGCGTCTTCTGGCAGGGCGCGATCGCCGAGCTCGACCCGGAGCTCGACGTCGACGCCGCGCTCACCGACCTCGTCGATCGGCAGCTGTTGAGCCGGGAGCCGATATCGACGGTCACGGGCGAGGTCGCCTACCGCTTCCGGCACGTCCTCATTCGCGACGTCGCCTACAGCGGACTCGCGAAGAGCGTCCGCGCCTCGCTGCACCGCTCGTTCGCCGAGTGGCTCCGGACACGCCCGGACGACCTCGTCGAGACGCAGGCGTTCCACCTGGAGCGGGCCGCCGCGCTGCTCGCCGAGCTGGACGGGCGCGTGCCCGACGACCTGCGCGCGGAGGCCGCCTCGGCTCTCGAGCACGCCGGTCGCCGCGCGCTGGAGCGCGAGGCCAATCGCAGGGCACGCCGACTGCTGCTGCGCTCGCTCGAGCTCGAGCCGAGCCTGAGCCGGCGCTACTGCGCCGCCCGCGCCGCCTTCCGGCTCTGGGAGATGCCCGCGGCGGCCGTCGAGATGGATGCCGTCCGACTGCAGGCGCGCGAAGCGGGGGACCGGACGATCGAGGGTCTTGCGCTCGTGCAGATCGCCGAGATCGGCCTCAACCGGAACGCAGAGGTCGAGCAGGCGCGGACGCTGGGACGCGAGGCGATCGAGCTGCTCGCCGATGCGCCGGGCGACGCCCGCTCGGAGGCGCTGACGCTGCTGTCGACCGTCGGCTGGTGGGAGGGCGACCTCGAGAGCGTCGAGCGCTATACGCGCGACGCGCTCGAGATCGCGCGCGAGGCCGGGCGCGCCGACCTCGAGAGCCTGGCGCTCAGCGAGCTCGCCGCCGCCTCGTTGCAGCGGCTCGAGCTCGGCAAGGCCGAGGAGATCCTCTCGTCGGCGGTCGCCCTCGCCGACTCGAGCGGCAGCCTCTCTGCGTCGGCCTGGGCCTCGCGCATCCGGGGCTCGCTCCTGCTTCGCCGGGGACGGTTCGACGAGGCCGCCGACGCGTTCCGCACGGCGAGTGCGCTGTTCGACGAGATCGGCGCTGCCTCGGACGCCGGACGGACGCAGCAGCTCGAGGGCGTCGCCGTGTGGCAGAGCGGCGATGCGGACCGCGCGGAGCAGATCCTCCGCGAGGCGGTTCGCCAGCTGCTCGCCCTCGAGGAGCGCGCGAAGGTGATCGAGGCGCAGCGGACGCTCGCCGAGATCGTTCTCGCGAAGGGCCACGTCGAGGAGGCCGAGCGGTGGGCGCTCTCGGCGGTCGAGACCGTCGGGATGCAGGACATGATGTCGCGCTCGAACGTCCGGATGGTCCTCGGGCTCGTGCGCGCCGCGCAGGGCCGCGACGAGGAGGCCGAGCTGCTGCTCCGGGAGGCGATAGACGCCCTCGCGGAGACGGATTTCCGCAACGTCGAGCCGGAGCCGCTGGCGGCGTACGCGCGGTTCCTCCGCGATCGCGGCCGAGACGACGAGGCAGAGGTCATCGAGCGCCGGCTCGATGCGCTCCTTCAGCCGGAGAGCGCCGCCCGGATCATCTGACTCGGTGGCAGGCGGCGGCCCGCCGCCAGCTCTCACCGGACATCGTCGATGTCGGGGCGGCCGGCGTCTGACGGCAGCGAATGCAGCGGATCGTCTGCGAGCTCTAGCCGCGGAGCACAGTCATGATCGCGTGGGAGCTCGCCTCGTCGGGCGACTCCGAGATCACCGTCGTGGGGCGGTCGAAGGATGCGAGCGCCTCCCGAAGCGGGTCGGCGCGCAGCGTTCCCTCGCCGTACGGCAGGTGCTTCGTCTCGTTGCGGTTCGCGAACGCGATGTCCGAGAAATGGATGTGGAACGGCGCGTCGGGCGCGAGGACGCCGTCTGCGAGCTCCAGCGCCTCCCGGAACCGCGCGGGTTCGAGGAAGGCTCCGTCGCTCGTCGCATGCATGTGGGCGAAGTCGACGACCGGCCGCACCCAGCCGGCGCGCCGGCTGATCTCGACGCAGTCGGCGAGCGATCCGCGGTCGCGGACACGGCCCATCACCTCGATGCCGAACGGC
>DASTKY010000236.1:0-2290 GCA_035715495.1 Gaiella sp.
GCCGCGATCGTATCGCGTGCGATCGCGCCGTCCGTCAGGCCCGGTCGAGGACGGCGACGTAGCCCGCACCCTCGTCGACGAAGGCGTGGACGGCCCACCCGGTCCCCTCCACGATCGAGGCGAGCTCCTCCCGCGAGGCGAAGAGGGCGTCGAACCACGGTGTCGCGTAGCCGCGGTACCGGACGCGCAGCCGCTCGAGACCTCCCAGTTTCCCCTCGGCGCGGTTGCGCTCGTGGTAGCGGCGCGCCGCCTCGGAGGCACCGTCGTAGGGGTCGTACGAGCCGGCGAGGAGTCGCCCGCGCACGGACGCGAGGCGCGCCAGTTGGCGGAGGAGCGCCCGTCCCTCGCGTTGGCCCCCGAGCAGCCCGACGTTGTTCCCGAGGAGGAGAATCGTGTCGAACCGCTCGTCCGCGTCCACGGCCGTCCGGTGCGTCCCGAGCCGGGCGTCGCGGAGGCCGCGGTCGCGGGCGATCCGCACCGCTCCCGGCGAGACGTCGAGCCCGACCACGTCGTGGCCGCGTCCCTGGAGATGGAGGCCGACGCGGCCTGCCGCGCAGCCGACGTCGAGCACCCGCCCGCGGACGAACCGCATCGCACGTCGCTCCTGTGGCCACCACGCGCGGAAGGGCGCCACGTAGTAGCGCGGATCGCCGGTGAACACGAACCCGTCGTCTCGCTCGACGACCTCCACGACGTCGCGCCCCGCGGCCAGATCGGCCAGCAGGTGGCCGAACGCGTCCTGGTCGTCCGTGAGCGGCGAGCGCAGCCTCACGTCGCCACGACGCCCGGCGGAAGGAGCCCGAGCGTCTCGTAGCGCGCGAACGCAGGCTCCCACAGCGGCTCGGCGGCGACCGCGTCCGCGACCAGGGCGGCGGCACGCTCGAGGTCTCCGTTCCGCGCATGCGCGAAGACGGCGGCGAGCACGACGTCGTGCTCGGCGAGGCCGGCGGCGCGAGCCGCCTCGACCTCCTCGGCGGCATCGGCGCCCGCAGCGATCTGGTTCCGCCGCGCATAGCCCGCGTTCAGGCGCGCCAGGCGCCGGAGCTCGGCGAGCGGCTCGGGGTGGTCGTCGACCCGCACGTCGACGAGGCGACGGTAGGGCAGCTCGTCCGCGTCGGCGCTCACGACGACGAGGCCGGCCGCCTGTCGGCCGCGGAAGTCGCCGCCGGCCGCCTCGGCCGCGTCGAGCCCTGCCAGGAGCCGCTCCACGAGCGGGCCGGTCGCGGCGGCGTAGCCCTCGGCGAGCGCCGCGACGACCTCGGGGGAGCGGAGCATGTTGCCCTGGGCGCCGTACGCCGGGCCCCGCACGTCGCCAGCGTGCGGGATGCAGTCGGCGCCGGTGTGGCCGGCGATGCGACCCGTGGCGTCGACGTACGCCACCTGCCGCACCTCGCGCAGCTCGTCCTCCGCGAGGAGGCCTGCGAGGGCCTCGGAGGCGGGCGCGCCCGCCCGCATCCGGGTCAGTCCCTCCGGGCCGTACCGCTGCTCGGTGAAGGACTGCGTCGCGACGGCGCCGACGCCGGGCTCCGCCCACGCGCAGACGGCGCCGGTGCGGAAGGCGCACGACTGGACGGCAACGCCGAGCTCGCCGCTCTCGGGGTCGCGCGCGACGAGCGAGTAGGTCACGGCTCGATCATGGCGATGGCGGCACCGCGCCGGAGTACGGTCGCCCGTAGCGTGACCGCGCCCGGCGGGGGCTACGCTCGGGTGGTGGATCCGCTGTCGACGCTGTCCACCGAGACGAGAGCCTGGTTCGAGCGGGCGTTCGCGGGGCCGACCCCCGCGCAGGAGCTCGCCTGGCCGGCGATCGCGACCGGCGGGCACGTCCTCGTCCAGGCCCCCACCGGCTCGGGGAAGACGCTCGCGGCGTTCCTCGTCGGCATCGACCGGCTCAACGCGACGCCCGGCGAGGGTCTGCGCCTCCTCTACGTCTCGCCGCTGAAGGCGCTCAACTACGACATCGAGCGGAACCTCCGCGGCCCGCTCGCCGGCCTCCGCTCGCAGCTCTCGGTCGGCGTGCGCACCGGCGACACGCCGCAGCGCGAGCGCCAGGCGATGCTCCGCACGCCACCGGACGTGTTGATCACGACCCCGGAGTCGCTCTTCCTGCTCCTCACCTCGCGCGGACGCGAGCTCCTCGGGGGGATCGAGACGGTGATCCTCGACGAGGTGCACGCGGTCGCGGGGACGAAGCGCGGCGCGCACCTCGCACTCTCGCTCGAGCGGCTCGAGCGCGTGGTCGAGCGGTCGTTCCAGCGCATCGGCCTCTCCGCGACGCAGCGGCCGCTCG
>DASTKY010000237.1:0-3391 GCA_035715495.1 Gaiella sp.
ATGTCGCCGCGGGTGAACGCGCGGCGTCCCGCCGAGGCGAGCCGGCGGGCGCCCTCCTCGCCGATCTCGCGGCCGCGGGCGTCGAGCGGGCCGAGCTCCGCCAGGTAGTTGCAGGCCTGCTCCAGGTGGTAGCCGAGGATCTCCTCGAACTCGGCGCCGCGGTCCTGGTTGGCGACGTCGGCCCAGGCCACGAAGCGCTCGTGGAGGTCGGCCCGGGCGCGCTTCAGGATGCCGTCGTAGGCGGTGTCGCGGATCATGATGTGGTCGAACCGGTGCGCGCCCTCCTCGCCGTCCTCGAGCCGGCGCACGAGGTGCTTCGCCTCGAGCGCGACGAGCTGCTCGCCGACGCTCTGCGAGAGCGGGTCGGGCACGAGCACGCTGAGCGCCGCGGCGGGGAAGTGGTAGCCGACGACCGAGGCGGGCTCGATCACGGAGCGCTCGTTGCCGGCGAGCGCGTCGAGCCGCGAGGCGAGGAGCGCCTGGATCGACGGCGGCACGGTCACCTCCGAGAGGTCGCGGGTCGCGCGCCACGCTCCGTCCCGCTCCTCGATCAGGCCCTCCTCGGTGAGCATCCGCAGCAGCTGCTCGACGTAGAGCGGATTGCCCTCGGCCGCGTCGACGATGCGCTCGAGGACGCTCTCGTCGAGCGTCGCTCCGCCGAGGAGCGCCTCGACCATCGCCCGGCTCTCCGTCGCACCGAGCGGCGCCAGCTCGACCCGCGTCGCGCGCTCGCGCTCGCCCCAGTCCGGGCGCTCCTGCAGGAGCTCGGGACGGGTCGGGCAGACGAGCAGCAGGGGGCACCCGGCCATGGCGTCGAGGAGGTGGTCGACGAGCTCGAGGAGCGTCGGCTCGGCCCAGTGGACGTCCTCGATCAGAAGGACGACGGGCCGCTCGGCGGCCAGGTGCTCCAGAAATCGCCGCACCGCCCAGAAGAGCTCTTCGATCGGGAAGGGGTCGTGCGTCTGGCCGATGGCCGACGCGAGCCGGACCGAGACGCCCTCGCCGGCGTCGTCCGCGACGGCGCAGAGCTTCCCGAATGCCTGGGCCGCGTCGTCGTCGTCGACGATGCCGGCGTGGGCGCGGATCGCCTCGGCGAGGGGCCAGAAGGTGATGCCCTCGCCGTACGCGAGGCATCGGCCCGAGAGGACGGTCGCCCGCTCCGACGCCCCCGCCGTGAACTCGGCTGTGAGCCGGGACTTGCCGACTCCCGCGTCCGCCACGATCGTGACGAGCTGAGCCGCGCGCGACTCCTCCGCCCGGTCCAGCGCGTCGACCAGCGCGCGGAGCTCGGTCTCGCGACCGACGAGGCGGCGCTTCGGCAGCACGGGCGCCTCGGCACCGCTGCTGACGCGCACGAGGCGGTACGCGGGCACGCGCTCCGACTTCCCCTTCAGCTCGAGCGGCTCGACCTCCTCGACCTCGACGTCGTCGCGGACGAGCGTGTACGTGAGCGCCCCGATCAGGACCTCGCGCTCGCCCGCTGCCTGCTCGAGGCGGGCGGCGACGTTCACCGCGTCACCGGTGACGAGCCGCTGGCCCGTCGTCGGGTCGCCGGCGACGACCTGCCCGGTGTTGACGCCGGTGCGGTTCGCGAGCCGGACGCCGTAGATCTCCTCGAGCTCCTCGTTGAGCTCCTCCAGCGCCGCCTGCATCCCCGCGGCGGCGCGCACGGCGCGGAGGGCGTCGTCCTCGTGGAGCCGCGGGAGGCCGAAGACGGCCATCACGGCGTCGCCGATGAACTTCTCGATCACCCCTCCGTGGCGCTCCAGCTCCGCCCGCATCGCGTCGAAGTAGCGGGTCATCACCTCCCGCAGCGCCTCCGAGTCGAGGGCCTCGCCGAGGCTCGTCGAGCCCTTCAGGTCGGAGAAGACGATGCTCACGACCTTGCGGTGCTCCTGCGCGGGGCCTGCCTCTGCGAGCGGGGTGCCGCAGGCGAGGCAGAACTTCGCAATCGCCGGGTTCTCGACGCCGCAGGCAGCGCACGTCTTCACGATCCGAGTCTACGAGGCGCGGCGGGCCGAGCCGCTGCGACAATGGCGCCCGTGGCAGCCGACCTCCTCTCGCACGCCCGCGAGCTCGAGCGACGCGACGCGGCGGTCGCGGGCGAGCTCGAGACGGTGGTGGCCCTCTCGGAGGCCGCCGCGGCGCTGCGCGAGCGCGTCGGCGAGCTGCAGGCGGCCCGCGCAGGGTTCCCCGGCGAGCGCGAGCGTCTCGGCGCGCTCCGGCTGAACGCCGAGGCCGAGGTTGCCCGGGCGACGAGGGAGCTCGAGACCGCCGAGAAGCGCCTCGCCGACGTCGGATCGTCGCGTCGCACGCGCGAGGACGACCTCGAGCGCGCCGCGAAGGAGGCGGCGACCGCGCGCGAAGCGGCCGAGGACGCGCAGGCCCAGGTCGACCGCGTGGCCGAGTCGCTGGCGCAGCTCGAGGCGTCCGCGCGGGAGGTCGAGCGCGAGGAGGCAGAGCTCGGGCGACAGGCGGAGGAGCTCGCCGCCGAGATCGGATCGCTTCGTCGCGTCCCCGACAGCGCCACGCGCGAGCTCCGGCCGGGCCTGGACGGGCTCGCGGAGTGGGCGAGCCACGTCCGCTCGTCGCTCTTCGTCGCACGGGGTGTGCTCGAGCAGGAGCGGGACCGGATCGTGACCGAGGCGAACGCGCTCGGCTCGGCCGTGCTCGGCGAGCAGCTCGGCGGCTCGAGCGCGACGCTCGTCCGTGAGCGGCTCGAGGCACGGCTCGGCTGACGCGAGACCTACGGGAAGCGCCCGTCGCCCGGGCTCCGGTCGAGCGCGCCGCCGTCCCGGCAGCTCGTCGGGAGGGCGTACGCGGCGCGGATCACGTTGCGCTCGGCGAGCCGCCGCTCGTACGCGGACCGGACGAGCGCGCGCGAGCGCTCCTCGGAGAGCCCGAGCCGCGTCGCGAGCGGCGCCGCTTCCTGCAGAGCGAGGCACTCCGTGACGCCCTCGCGGCGCTCCCCGCGCAGGTGCACGGCCTCGTGCGCGAGCACGACGACCGCGTCGATGCCCCGCTCGCCGCGCTCGCTCCCCTCGGCGACGTCGCGCAGCGACCGGCAAACCGTCGGGTCGAGGTAGGCGAGCGCGCGGGCGGGGAACGCGACGCCGAGCGTGTCGCTCCCGGCGCCCGTGAACGCGTAGCCGTCGTCGCAGCGGACGCGCACCGGCCGGTCGGCGATCCGCCGCGCCTCGGACTGGAAGCGGGCCTCCGCCTGCGCGCGGTCGTCCTCGGAGAGCCCCTGCCAGGTCGCGGCGCGGTCGCTCCGCACGGCGAGGGCGACCAGGACCGCCGCGACCGCGGCGCCGACGAGCCAGCCGATCCGCCGACCCCGGCTCCGAGGCGGTCGCGGCGGCGGTGGGACGTAGCGGTAGCCGTTCTCCTC
>DASTKY010000238.1:0-12866 GCA_035715495.1 Gaiella sp.
AGACCTCGGCGGTCACGTTCCAGGCGAGCACCGCGACGGCGATCCCGACGGGCAGCGCAACCCCGAGCGACGACGGCCTGAGGCGCGTGCCGACGGCGAGGAGCGCGGCCGTCGCGAGGACGACGACCACCGCGACCGCGATCTCGATCCGGCCCAGCGGCCACGCGAACTCGCGGTTCGCGAGCGCGAGGATCGCGAGCCCGTGCGCCTCGTAGTAGGGGAAGTTGTCGAGCCCGCGGTCGATCGGGACCCAGAGCACCATCACGAGGACCGCGGTGCCGGCGGCGAGCACGGCCCAGACGGGCGCCGCGGCGCGCGTCAGGAGGTAGCCGGTGGCGACGAACGCCAGCGGCGTGAGGTAGACGAGGTTCCGCTCGACGATCAGGCTGGAGAAGGCGGTCGAGAGGTACGCGCCCTTGATCGCCGCGTACCAGGCGAAGCCGACGACGGCCCCTGCGGAGACGACCACGAAGGCGCGGACGCCGGGGCGGTCGCGCTCCCGGCCGGGGACCGCGAGCATCGCGAGGAGCGCGATCGCAGGGAGGACGCCGAGGCCGATCGCGAACGCGCCGCCGGCCCAGCTGCCGTACTCGACCATCCGGTCCTTCCAGGCGGTCGCGACGGTCTCCCACTCGCCCGACCGATGGCCGAGGAACGCCACGATCGCGATCACGGCGCCGGCGGCCAGCGCGATGCCCCCCGCCCAGTCCCAGCGCGTCCAGGTCGCCCGCCAGCGCCGCATCCCGTCCCTGCGCCACACGAGGGCGAGGAGGCCGAACGCGAGCGCTGCGAGGAGCGCCGCGAGCTGGGACCGGATCAGCACGGCGAGCAGGCACGCACCGACCGCCAGCGCGAGGCTCACGCGCCCCGGCCGGTCGATCGCGCGGACCGTGAGCCAGAGCGCGAGCGTGGCCGCCGGGTACGCCCACGGCTCCTCGACGAGGATCGGCGCGTACGAGAGGGCAGGCGCCGCGATCGACCCGACGGCCGCGAAGTACGCCCAGCCCTCGGGGAGCAGCATCCGCGCGAGGAGGAAGGCGGGGAAGATCGCGGCGGCCATCACGAACGCCTGCACGGTCTTCAGCGCCTCGTACGCGCTCGAGACGGGCTCGAGCCACCAGAACGGCGCCGTCAGCCACGGGACCAGGCTCGAGAAGCCGTACGGGTCGCCGCGCCGCGCCGCGTGGCCGGTGTCGGCGATCGAGCGGGCCAGCTGCGTCAGCTCGAGCTCGTCGGTGAAGATCGTCGGCGTCTCGCGACGCCACGCCTGCCAGGCGTAGAGCGTCGAGAGGAGGAGGTAGGCCCCGAGCAGCGGCACGAGCCCCTCGAGCCGCGCCCGCGCGCCGGTCGCCGCGCGGGGAAGCGGCGCGTCCATGCTCGTCGTGCTCACTCGGCGACGGCCTGCGTGTCCGGGCGGGAGGGGATGAGCTCGTCGGCGCCGCTCGACCGCAGCACGGCCTCGGCCTCCTCCGTCGTCCCCAGGACGGGGACGCCCTGGACGCGCCGGCGCTGGAGCCGCGGGTTGTCGTCGAGGAAGCCGACGACGATCGCGTCGTCGGCCCGGCGCAGGTCGCGCGCGAGCCCGCGCCCCTCGCGGCCCGCACCGACGACGAGGACGCGCCGCCGCGTGTCGTCGTCCCGGCCCGCCTCGGGCACGAAGCGCACGAGCCAGCGCGAGACGACGGCGAGGGTCGCGGCGGCGACTCCGTAGAGCGCGAAGACGCTCGACGGGAAGTCGCCGAGGTCGCGCGTCGCGAGGACGATCCCGACCGCGGCGAGCGTGGCCACGGCCGACGCGCCCGCGATCACGCCGAGGTCGCGGGGCGTCGCGTACCGCCAGGCGCGGCGATAGATGCCCGTCACGACGTAGACGACGTAGGTGGTGCCGAGGAGGATCGGGAGGGCCGCGAGGAACGTGCCGCGCTGGAGCTCGGTCCCCTCGCCGCCGACGACGACGAGGTACGCCCCGAGGAACGTCCCCGAGACGAGCGCGGCGTCGACGACGAGCTCGAGCAGCCGCCGCGGCTGCACCGTGATCGCGTGCCGCAGCCGCGTGTCGCCGGGCCGGCCGCGGCGCTCGTCCTCGGAGAGCTCCGAGAGGAAGCTGCCGAACTGCACGAGGAGCGCGAAGGTGACGAGCACGCCGAGCGCGGTGACCGCCGGGCGGTCGAGCACGTTGTAGGCGACCGACGTCGCGCCGAGCGCGATCGCGATCAGTGCGAGCAGGGCGACCGCGCGCGTCTCGGAGAGCCCGTAGTAGACGAGCCGGTGCGAGGTGTGGTCCCGGCCGCCCTGCGTCACGGGCCGCCGCTCCACGAGCCGCACGACCGTCACGAGCGTCGTGTCGAGGATCGGGATCGCGAGCACGAGCAGGGGGAGCAGCATCGTCGCGACCGTCGTCCCGGCGGTCGTCCAGCTCGACGCGAGCGCCAGGGCGGCGAGCAGGAATCCGAGCAGCTGGCTGCCGGCGTCGCCCATGAAGGCGCGCGCGCCGTCCGTGGGCCGGAGGTTGAACGGGAGGAAGCCGGCGCACGCGAACGCCAGCGAGAGGGAGAGGACGAGGACGAGGTCGTTCTCGTGGACGGTCGCCGCGTCGATCGCGAAGTAGACGCAGGCGATCGCCGCGAGCGTCGCCGCGAGCCCGTCCATGTTGTCGAGCAGGTTGAAGGCGTTCGTGATCCCCACGAGCCAGAAGAGCGCGATCGCGACCCCCAGCACGTCGTTCTCGACGAGCTCGACCCGGAGGCCGGCGGCGATGGCGATCGACGCGGCGCCGATCTGCGCCCCGAGCTTCGCGAGCGGGCTCAGGTGGCGGATGTCGTCGGCGAGGCCGGCCGTGAAGACGAGGCCCGTCCCGGCGAGGATCCCGGCGAGCTGCCACGTCGGCTCGAGCGCGCCGACGGCGAGCGCCAGGACGACGCCGGCCGTGACCCCTGCCGCGATCGCGACCCCGCCGAAGGTCGGCGTCGCGCGAACGTGCCAGCGCTCGCCGGTGGGCTCGGCCACGAGATGCGAGGCGGCTGCCGGGGCGCGCAGCAGGGCCCACAGGGTGAGCGCCGCGACTGGGAATGCGGCGATCGTGACGACCGCGTCCACGCTGCGCGAAGGGTAGCGGTGAACCCGGCCCGTTCCCGCCTCCGCCCGCCGTCAGGAGGAGGCAGGCGGAGGCGCGTCGCCGAGCCAGTAGCGCGGCCCCGGCCCGAGGCCGGCGGCGCGGTCGTCCGCGTTCGTGAGCCCACAGCGGTCGAGGGAGAGACACCCGCAGCCGATGCACTCGGTCAGCCCGGCGCGCAGCCGCTGCAGCTCGGCGATGCGCTCGTCGATCCGCCGCGCCCAGCCCTGCGAGAGCTGCGACCAGTCGCGCCGCGTCGGGACGCCGTCGGGGGGGAGCGCTGCCAGCTCGCGCCCGATCTCGTCGAGCGTCAGCCCGACGCGCTGCGCGAAGACGATGAACGCGATCCGGCGCAGAACGTGCCGGCGGTAGCGGCGGTGCCCCGAGCCGAGCCGCTCCGAGGCGATGAGCCCGCGCTCCTCGTAGAAGCGGAGGGCGGAGGCGGCGACGCCGCTGCGTCGCGCGACCTCGCCGATCGTGAGCAGCTCGGCGCCGAACTCGGGACTTGACTTCAAGTTCACTTGAACTTGTACTTTACGCGTCAGACCACGAACGGGCAAGTCGAGGAGGCGCGATGAGGCACGTGGGCACGGCCGAGGAGCGGATCACGAAGGAGGTCACGTCGTGGCCCGGCGTCGACGCCGCCACCGGCGGGCGCGGCGAGCTGAGCTTCCGGCTCGGGCGCCGCGAGCTCGGCCACCTGCACGGGAGCCGGGTGCTGCACATCGGCCTCCCCAAGGAGGTCTGGCGCGAGCTCCACGCCGCCGGGCGGATCGTGGACCACCCTGTCTTCCCCGGCCGCGCGGGATTCGGGGCACGCGCCCTCGCGACCGAGGCCGACGTCGAGGACGCGGTCGCGCTCCTCCGGCTCAACTACGACCGCGTCGTCGCGCGGCACGGCCTCCCGGAGCGGGAGGCCGCATGACCGCCGCGTCGAGCTCTCGGGCGCCGCCCGGTGCCGCGCCGTCTCGCGAGGCGCGGCACACCCGCGGCCGCCTCACCCCTGCGCCACGATCTCCTGCACCGCCCAGCGATTCCCGTCCGGATCGGCGAAGAAGACGAATCGCCCCCACGGGAACTCCTGCACCTCCGTGGTCTCGACACCCCCGCTCCGGAGCGCGTCGCGCGCCACCTCGGCGCTGGCGACGACGAGCTGCAGCCCGTCGAGCGAGCCCGGAGCGAGCTCCGTGAGCCCCTTGCCGATCGCGATCGAGCACGCCGAGCCGGGGGGCGTCAGCTGCACGAACCGGATCTCGTCGCTGACCGGGTGGTCGTGGTCGAGCACGAAGCCCGCCTGCTCGACGTAGAACCGCTTCGCGCGGTCGACGTCCGTGACGGGGACGGGGACGAGCTCGAGCTTCATCTCGACGGTGGCGGCTGCCGGCATCTCGTTCCTCCTTGTGATCGGGCGACGGTGTCCGTATGATCTCTCTGACAATAAGTATCTTAGCATATGAGATAATACGATGACGCGAGAGTCCGAGAGCGGCGCGGTCGACGAGCTGATCGCCGCGTACCGCGAGAGCACGAGCCAGGACGGCGCGTTCGACGCGCTCGCGGCGGAGCGGCTCGGGATCGGGCTCACGGACCTCAAGTGCCTCGACCTCGTCGAGAGCAACGGTGGTCTCACAGCCGGCCGGCTCGCCGAGCTCTCGGGGCTCACGACCGGCGCGGTCACCGGCGTGCTCGACCGGCTCGAGCGCGCGGGCCTCGTCGTGCGCGTGCGGGACGAGGCCGACCGGCGGAAGGTGAACGTGGCGGTGACCCCGGAGCACTACGAGCGCTCGGGCCCGATCTGGCGGCCGCTGTACGAGGACTGGCGAGCGCTGCTCGCGAGCCGCTTCACCGCCCGTGAGCGCGAGCTGATCACGGAGTTCCTCCGTGCGACGACGGAGCTCGGGCGCCGGCACGCGGCCCGCGTGCGCGGCGAGGCGGGCGGCGCGGGCGCATGACGATGGGCGAAGCGGCCTGTTGGCCGCATGACCGATGGGCGGTAAACCGTACGCTCGCCCGGACGCGAGAGGTCATCCTTCGGGTCTGGATTACGCTCGCGGCGATGAGTTCTTGGCCGCCGGGCCGTCAGACGGAGAGAAGCTGCAGCGAGAGAGCGGGAGGAAACGCGGGATGACGGAGCACACCACGGACACGGGAAACGGGAGACAGGCCGCGCACGAGCGGCTCGCGACGGGCGGCCTCGCACGCTGGGCGCGCTTCTGCGCGAGCCGGCCGTGGCGCGTGCTGCTCGGCTGGCTGGCGATCGTCATCGTCCTCATCGGGCTCGTCGCGACGGTCGGCGGCTCGCTGCGCGACGAGTTCGAGATCCCCGGCTCCGACACCCAGCGCGCCACCGACCTGATCGAGTCCGAGTTCGCGGACGAGCAGGGCGGCGTGCTCAACCTCGTCTTCGCCGCGCCCGAGGGGCAGCGGCTCGACACGGCCGAGCGGAAGGCCGCGATCGAGGAGGCGATGGCCGAGCTGCGGACGTCCGAGTTCCAGCCGACCGAGGAGCGCGCCGGGCTCACGAGCGTGGGCGACCCGTTCAGCGAGCAGACGTTCTCGGAGAGCGGCCGCATCGCGTACGCCGAGGCGCAGTTCGACCGCGTGATCTACGACGAGGACCGCGAGTCGGTCGTCGCCGTCCAGGACGCCGTGCGCGAGGCCGTCGCTCCCGTCGGCGTGACGGTGGAGTACAACGGCGACGCCGAGTTCCCGCCGATCGAGCAGGGAACGTCCGAGCTCCTCGGCCTGCTCGCGGCGATCATCGTCCTGCTGATCGTCTTCCGCACGTTCGTCGCCGCGTTCATCCCGATCGTGCTGGCGATCGTCGCGCTCGCCACGGCGTTCCTGCTGCTCTTCATCCTCGCCGGCCTCACCGACATCAACACGATCACGCCGATCCTCGTCTCGATGATCGGACTGGGCGTCGGCATCGACTACTCGCTGTTCATCGTGACGCGCTTCCGGCAGCTGCTCCACGAGGGGCTCTCGCCGGTCGACGCCGCCGCGGAGGCGGGTGCCTCCGCCGGCCGCGCCGTGCTGTTCGCCGGGATGACCGTGGCGATCGGGGTGACGGGGCTCGCGTTCTTCGGGCTCGACTTCGTGACGAAGCTCGGGATCGGCAGCGCGCTCGGCGTGCTGACGACCGTGCTCCTCGCGAACTCGGCCCTGATCTCCGTCCTGCGCCTGCTCGGCCACAAGATCGACCGGCTCAAGCTGCCGTTCCTCCCGCCGCTGGACGACTCGGAGGCGGCGCGGGAGAAGACGCTGGTCGCCCGCTGGGGCCGCTTCGTGACCGGCCGGGCGCGGATCGTGTTCCCGGTCGTCCTGATCGTCCTGCTCGCGCTCGCCTCGACCTCGGCCCTGGTGCGGCTCGGCGCGTCCGACCAGGGCACCCAGCCGACCGAGCAGACCGCCCGCCGGGCGTACGACCTGCTCGCCGAGGGCTTCGGGCCGGGGTTCAACGGGCCGATCCCGATCGTCGTCGACGTGAACGGCGACGCACAGGCCCCGCAGCGGATCTTCGACGGCGTCCAGGGCCTCGACGGCGTCGCCTCCGTCGGCGAGCCCCAGCTCAACGAGAGCGGCACGGTCGCGATCGTCTTCGTGACGCCGACCTCGGCGCCGCAGGACGAGGCGACCGACGACCTCGTCGACCACCTGCGGAGCGACGTCGTGCCCACGGCCACCGAGGGCGGCGACGCGATCGCGTACGTGTCCGGCCAGACGGCGGCCTTCAAGGACATCGGCGACCGGATCATGGAGCGGCTCCCGATCTTCCTGCTCTACGTGATCGGGGTGACGTTCATCCTGCTCGCGATGGCGTTCCGCTCGGTCGTGATCTCGCTCACGGCCGCGATCACGACGATCCTGTCGGCGTTCGCCGCCTTCGGCGTCCTCACGCTCGTCGTGCAGGAGGGCTACCTGCTCGGGCTCACCGGGCTCGACCGGACGGGGCCGATCGAGACGTTCGTGCCACCGATCGCCTTCGCGATCCTGTTCGGGCTCTCGATGGACTACATGGTCTTCATCATGAGCCGGATCCGCGAGGAGCACGTCCACGGGCTGAAGACGAAGGAGGCCGTCGAGCACGGCATCTCCGCGATCGGGCGGGTCGTCGTGGCCGCGGCGCTGATCATGGGCACCGTCTTCGCGGCGTTCGTCCTCAGCGGCGACCGGGTCTCGAAGGAGTTCGGGATCCTGCTCGCGATCGCGATCCTCATCGACGCGCTGCTCGTGCGGATGACGCTCGTGCCGTCGTTCCTGACCCTCCTCGGGGAGCGGTCCTGGTACATCCCGGGCTGGCTCGACCGGCTGCTGCCGAACCTCACGATCGAGCCGCCGCACGAGGACGAAGGGCGGGCGCCGGCCGCCGAGCCCGAGCCCGTCCGGCCCGGCTAGCAGCGGGACGCGGGGCCCCGCCGAGCGGGGCCCCGCCCGTCTCACAGGAACCTCACAGGCGGCGCGGCGCCGTTCACAGCAGACTCACAGGGTGGACCGGCACGGTGGCCCCATGACAGCCGCCCAGGAGAACGGCCGGACAGGCGCGCGCGTCCTCGTCGTCGACGACGAGGCCTCGATCGTCGACGCCGTCGCGACCGCGCTCCGGTACGAGGGGTTCGAGGTCGAGGAGGCCGGGACGGGCCGCGAGGCGCTCGCCGCCGTCGCGCGCTTCGACCCCGAGTTGATCGTGCTCGACTGGATGCTCCCCGACATCGAGGGGATCGAGGTCGGCCGCCGGCTGCGCGAGCGGGGCCGGCGCAACGCGATCCTCTTCCTCACCGCGAAGGACGCGGTCGAGAACAAGGTCGACGCCCTGCGCGCGGGCGGCGACGACTACGTCACGAAGCCCGTCAGCCTCGCGGAGGTCGTCGCGCGCGTCCAGGCGATCCTCCGGCGCACGGCGAGCGAGCTCCCGGGCGACGTGCTCCGGTTCTCCGACCTGACGCTCGACGAGAGCCGCCACGAGGTGTTCCGCGGCGAGACGCAGCTGCAGCTCACCGCCACGGAGTTCTCGCTCCTCCGGTACTTCATGCTCAACCCGCGACGCGTGCTCTCGAAGGGGCAGATCCTGCAGAACGTCTGGCGCTACGACTTCAACGGCAACGCCAACGTCGTCGAGACCTACGTCAGCTACCTGCGCAGGAAGCTCGACGCGGGCGGGCCGCCGCTGATCAAGACCGTGCGGCAGGCGGGCTACATGCTCGAGGAGTGATGCGGTCGCTGTCGCTCCGCGCGCGACTCCTCATCGCGGTGATCTCGCTCGCGGCGGTGGGGCTCGTCGTCGCGAACGTCGTCACCTTCACCTCGCTCCGCTCCTTCCTGGTCGACCGCGCCGACAGCACGCTCGACGAGAGCGCGCGCTCGATCCGCGGGCCGCGCCGCGACCTCCGGGCGCCGCCCGGCGTCGCCGTCCAGCTGCGCTCGCCCGACGGCAGGACGGTGATCGCCACCCTCCCCGTCGCCGACTTCCCGGGCGCCGAGCAGCCCGATCCCGAGCTCCCGGCCACGATCGACCCGTCCGGGGACGGGGACGGTCGCGAGCGCGTCCGGTACTTCACCGTGCCGGGCCAGGACGGCGGCCCCTACCGCGTCCGCGCCTCGCTCGAGGACGGCGCGCAGGCGATGCTCGTCGTTGCGTCGTCCCTCGACGAGGTCGACTCGACGCTCGACCGGCTCGCCGCGATCGAGCTGGTCGTGACGCTCGTCGTGCTCGGGGCGCTCGTGGCCCTCGGCCTCTGGCTCGTCCGCGTCGGCCTCCGCCCGCTCGACGACATCGGCCGGACGGCCGCCGCGATCGCGGGCGGCGACCTCTCGCAGCGCGTCGAGCGCGACGACGACCGCACCGAGGTCGGCCGGCTCGGGCACTCGCTCAACACCATGCTCGGCACGATCGAGTCGTCCTTCCGGGCGCAGGAGGCGTCCGAGCGCAAGCTCCGCCGCTTCGTCGCCGACGCCTCCCACGAGCTGCGGACGCCGCTCGCCGCGGTGCGCGCGTACGCGGAGCTCTACGGCCGCGGCGCCGCCGAGCGGCCCGACGACCTCGAGCGGTCGATGCGGGGGATCAGCCGCGAGTCGGAGCGCATGAGCCTCCTCGTCGACGACCTCCTGCTCCTCGCGCGCCTCGACGACGGGCGCCCGCTCGAGCGCGACGCCGTCGCCCTCGACGAGGTGGTGGGCGAGGCCGTCGAGACCGCGCAGGCGGTCGAGCCCGATCGGCCGGTCACGCTCGCCTCCGAGCACGTGGTCGTCCTCGGCGACCGCGACCGGCTCCGCCAGGTCGTCGACAACCTCCTCGCCAACGTGCGCGCCCACACGCCCGCAGGGACCGCGGTGTCGGTCTCGCTCCGGCCGGAGGCGGGCGAGGCGGTGCTCGAGGTCGCCGACCGGGGGCCGGGGCTCCCGCCGGACGAGCTCGAGCACGTCTTCGAGCGCTTCTACCGGGCCGACCCGTCCCGGGCGCGCGCGAGCGGCGGCGCCGGCCTCGGCCTCTCGATCGTCGCGGCGGTGGCGGCGGCACACGGCGGCCGTGTGGCCGCGCGGCCCGGACCGGACGGCGGCGCGGTGTTCACGGTCGCCGTCCCGCTCGCGCGGGAGGGCTCGAGCTCACAGGGAACTCACGGCGTTTCCCCAGCGTCGCCTGCCACGCTCCCGTCTCAGACCGACACCGAGGAGGTTGCATGAACGGACGCGCGAGGACGGTCGCGCTCGTGACGCTCGCCGCGGCGGCTCTCGCCGCGCTGGCGACGGCGGCGACGGCGATGGCCCACGGCGGCGGCCCCGGCAAGGCCGGCGGCCTGCGCGGCGCCGTGGGCGCGGGCACGAGCACGCTCGTGACCGACGCCGCCAAGCGGCTGAACGTCACCCGTGCCAAGCTCGTCGACGCGATCGAGGACTCCGCCCGCAGCCGGATCGACCAGGCGGCGACGGACGGCGACATCCGCAAGGAGGACGTGGCGGAGCTCAAGGAGGACGTCTCCGACGACCTCTCGACGGCGATGGGGATCTCCCAGACGCGGACGGTGGCCTCGAACCTCGGGATCACGACCGCGAAGCTGAACGACGCCTTCCGTGCCTCGCGCAAGGCCGCGATGCAGGCGCGGATCGACGCGGCGCTCGAGGACGATCGGATCGACAAGGAGCGCGCCGACGAGCTGAAGGACGAGCTCGACGATGCCGAGCTCCCCGGCTACAAGGCCGGCCTCTTCGCCCTGGGAGCCGGCTTCGGGTTCGGCTTCGGGCACGGCCCGCGCGGTCGCTAGAGCCCCCGCAGTGGTGCCGGGGAACGGGACCTCCCCGCTCTCCGGCACCCACTCTTCGCGAGCCCACAGGCGGGCCTCAGGCGGCTCTCAGGTCGCGGGCGCACGCTCGCTGGAGGAGACCCATCCAGAGAGAGGAGCCGCCATGCCCCGCCCGATCGCGCACATCCACCCCGAGCCCTATCGGATCCTGCTCGTCGGGAACGAGGCGCTCGGGAGCGAGGAGGTCGTCGCCTCCCTCGACGGCCGCGCCGCCGACGCCGAGGTGCTCGTCGTCGCCCCGGCCCTCGACCGCAGGCGCCGTCGTCCGGACGATCACCCGCGACGCGCCGCCGAGCGGCGGCTCGCCGCGTGCCTCGCGGCACTGCGCGAGGAGGGCATCGCCGCGGAGGGGATCCTCGGGGACGCCGAGCCGCTCGCCGCGATCGAGGACGCGCTGCGCGTCTTCCCGGCCGACGAGATCCTGATCGCGACCCACCGGGCGCCGTCGTCCGCCTGGCTCGCGCGCCGGGTCGTCCAGCGCGCCGCGCAGCGGTTCTGGCACCCGGTCCACCACGTCGTCGTCGAGGGGAGCCCGGTCCGCGCCGCGGCCTGAGCCGCGCGCGGGCCGCCGGCACGCACAGGCAGCTCACAGCCGGCCCTCAGATCCGGCTCAGGGCGGGCTGGTGCCATGGCAGGAGAACCCCGAGCGAAAGGACCACACGATGAGACGCCCCCTTCCCCGCATCGCAGGCTTCACCGCCGCCCTCGCCCTCGCGGCCTCGACGGGCGCGGTCACCTATGCCGCGCTCGACGCGCCCGCGACCGTCCGCGAGGTCGGCGTCGCCGGCTCACCGGTGGCGAGCACGACGACCGGCTCGGTCGCCGACGTCTATCGGCGCGCCCACGCGTCCGTCGTCGAGATCACGGTCACGACGACGGGCCAGAGCGACCCGTTCGGCGGGCCGAGCGGCACGTCCGAGGCGCAGGGCTCCGGCTTCGTCGACGACGACGAGGGGCACATCGTCACGAACGAGCACGTCGTCGAGGACGCCCAGAGCGTCGAGGTGCGCTTCTCGAACGGCGAGACCCGCACCGCGACGGTCGTCGGCACCGATCCGTCCACCGATCTGGCCGTGCTGAAGGTCGAGGCCGACGACTCGCTGCTCCGGCCGCTCGAGCTCGCGCCCTCGTCGAGCGTCGCCGTCGGCGAGGCGGTCGTCGCGATCGGCAGCCCGTTCGGCCTCGAGGACACCGTGACGACCGGGATCGTCAGCGCGCTCGGCCGCTCGATGGAGGCGCCGAACGGCTACACGATCAACGACTCGATCCAGACCGACGCCGCGATCAACCACGGGAACTCCGGCGGTCCGCTGCTCGACCTCGAGGGACGCGTGATCGGCGTCAACTCGCAGATCGCGAGCGAGTCGGGCGGGTCGGACGGCGTCGGCTTCGCGATCCCGGCGGACACCGTCGAGCGGATCGTCGGCCAGTTGCTCGACGGCGGCGAGGTGCAGCACGCCTACCTCGGCGTCTCGGTCACGGCGGCCGACGAGGGCGTCGAGGTCGGCGACGTGCGGAGCGACAGCCCCGCCGCGAAGGCCGGGCTCCAGGCGGGCGACGTGATCGTCGCCGTCGGCGACGCGGAGGTGGCGATGCCGTCGGAGCTCCAGACCGCGATCGACGCGAAGGCGCCGGGCGACACCCTCGCGCTCCGCGTCGTCCGGGGCGACTCCGTCCGCAGCGTCACGGTGACGCTCGGCACGCGCCCGTCCTGAGCCGCGGACAACGCTTGGGTTGTAGTAACACAAGCCTTGTCTCTGCAGGGCCGACCGGGCGGCCCCCGCGACCCTCCGCGCGGGTGCCGCCCGTCGTGCGCTAACCGAGGATCGCGGCGACCCGGGCGGCGCGATGGTCGAAGATCGCGTCGAGCCAGCGCGCGACGGTCAGCGGCGCGACGAGCGAGGCGAGCGGCTCGAGCGGGACGCGGTAGGCGACGTGGTCGTAGATCTCGGTGCCGCCCTCGACCGCGGTGAGCCGGTGGGTGTGCTCCCAGAGCGGGTACGGGCCCGAGCGCTGGAGGTCGGTGAACCCGTGCGGCGGCTGCCAGGCGACGATCTCCGTGCGCCAGCGGATCGGGACTCCGAAGAGCCGGAGGCGGTACGTGAGGTGCGCGCCGCGGCCGAGCCGGGCGGGGGCCGCGACGATGCGGAACCGGAGCCACGGAGGTGTGATCGCCTCGAGGTTGCGGGCCTCCGCGAAGAACGCGAACGCCTCGTCGATCGGCACGGGGACGACCTGCGTCCGCTCGAGCGTGCGCCTCACCCCGACCCCGGCCGCGTGAGGCCGCTCTCGGAGGCGACGACGACCGCCTGCACGCGGTCGCGGAGCCCGAGCTTCATGAGGATCCGCTTCACGTGGGTCTTGACCGTCGACTCCTCGATCACGAGCTCGGCGGCGACCTCGGCGTTCGAGAGCCCGCGAGCGACCTGCTCGAGCACCTCGCGCTCGCGCGGCGT